>NZ_RAWN01000243.1:0-12303 GCF_003668895.1 Corallococcus sp. AB045 | reverse complement strand
ACCTCAGTGACGTGGCCCGCAAGGCGATGCCGGCCGTGGTGTCCATCACCACGCGCCAGGACCTCGCGGAGGTGGCTCCGGGCGAGGAGCCCCAGCGCGGCATCGGGTCCGGCTTCATCATCCATCCCGTGCCTAGGTTGCGCCGGGGCATTGGGTTGGATGGTGGTGGGAAGGCGGGGCCCATGGGTTGGACGCGGTTCGGGGGCGGCATCAGGGTGGCGGTGCTGGCGTGCGCGCTGGGGACAGCGAGCAGCGCCGGGGCCCGCACGCCCGGGAAGTTGTGGCTGGAGGCGCAGAACCGCGCCGTCTCCCGGCAGCACTCCAACCTCAGTGACGTGGCCCGCAAGGCGATGCCGGCCGTGGTGTCCATCACCACGCGCCAGGACCTCGCGGAGGTGGCTCCGGGCGAGGAGCCCCAGCGCGGCATCGGGTCCGGCTTCATCATCCATCCGGACGGCTACATCCTCACCAGCGCGCACGTGGTGGACGGGGCCTCGGAGGTCACCATCTCCATCCGCAGCGCCAACGGCTACGTGGAGGAGTTCCCCGCCACGGTGGTGGGCGAGGACGAGCGCACGGACTGCGCGCTCCTCAAGGTGGACGCGCCCCGGAAGCTGCCGGTGCTGAAGCTCGCGTCCGCGTCCCACGTGGGCATCGCGGACTGGGTGGTCGTCATTGGCAACCCGTTCGGGCTGGCGCACTCCGTGACGGTGGGCGTGGTGAGCTACGTGGGCCGCACGGACGTGACACCCAACGGCCGCGACGGCGACTTCGACTACCTGCAGATGGACGCCTCCATCAACCCGGGCAACTCCGGCGGGCCGGTGTTGGACCTGCACGGCGACGTGGTGGCGGTGGCCAACGCCGTCAACGTGTCCGGCCAGGGCATCGGGTTCGCCATCCCCATCGACATCGCGAAGACGGTGATTCCGCAGCTCAAGGCCCACGGGCGCATGCGCCGCGGGTGGATGGGCATCAGCGTGCAGGACTTCTCCCCGGAGGTGGCGCAGGCCTTCAACCTGAACCCGCGCGGCCGGGGCGTGGTGGTGACGGACGTGGTGGAGGACGGCCCCGCGGCCCGCGCGGGCCTGCGCACCGGGGACGTCATCCTGAACATGGACCGGCTGTCCGTGGCGCGGGCGCACACGCTGCGCTGGCAGGTGGCCGCGCGCGGCGTGGGCCAGAACATCCGGCTGCAGCTGCGCCGGCTGGGCCGCCCCATGACGCTGAAGGTGAAGCTGGAGGACCTGCCCCTGGTGGAGTCGCCGCCGTCCACGCTGGCCTCGGGTGGCACGCCGGGCGAGCGCACCGCCGGGGCCCGCTCCGTGCTGGAGGAGCTGCTCTCCCCGGTGCCGCGCACCCAATCCGGACGGTCCGGCGGCATTCCCAAGGCCGAGGACGGCCTGGCTGCCCCCTGACGGATGGGGCCTTCAGGGCCCTGGCGGGGCTCCAGGCTCCTTGCGTTCCGCGAAACCCGGCGATACACCGTCCGCCTTCACATCGTGGCGGATCCACCCACAGGTGGCGTCACGGGTCTTCAAGCATCGTTTCGCAGGAGAATCCGTACCATGGCCGAGGCCACCCAGACGACGAAGCTCACCCATTGGCCGCGCACCGCCAAGGGCGGCGGCAAGAAGGCGTGCACCGTGGAGGGCTGCAAGCGCCCCTACCGCGCCAAGAGCTACTGCTTCTTCCACTTCAAGAAGTGGCGCCAGGGCGAGCTGCCCCACACGCGCTACCGCGTGTGCTCCAAGCCGGAGTGCCGCGCCAAGGTCGGCCCCAAGGCCGGCCTGTGCGAGAAGCACTTCGCCGAGACCTACAAGAAGGAAGCGGCGGCTTAAGTCGCCTCAGGCTGTTCGCGTGGCGCCGGCCCCCCGCCTCACTCGCGGGAGGTCCCCGGCGCCACCGCGCGGCCCAGATGCTTGAAGGCGTTGAGCCAAAGCTCCGCCTCTCGCTGGGTCAGCCGCGCACGCATCAACGTCCGCTCCAGTTCGTGCAGCACGTGCTGCGGCGCCTCCGGGTTGAGGAAGTCCGCCGCCAGCATCGCCGCGCGCATGCGCCCGCTCAGCGCGTTGAGCGTCCCCAGCCGCGCGCCGGCCTCCTCCTCCTGAGGCAGCACGGGCGCCGACGTGAGCCCCTGCCGGTGGCAGAGGTACAGGAGCACCGCGGAGGACTGCGCCAGGTTCATGGACGGCTGCACGTCCGACGTGGGGATGACGAGCAGGTCCTGGCAGTGGGTGAGGTCCTCGTCGGACAGCCCGCGCTGCTCCCCTCCGAACAGAATCGCCACCCGCCCCCGCGTGCTCTCCTCCGCCAGCCGCCGCGCCGCGTCCTCCGGCGTCAGGGGGGCGCGCTTCACCACCTGGGTGCGCGACGTGGTGCCCACCACGTACACGCAGTCCTCCAGGGCCTCCGCCAGGGTGGGGGCGACGCGCATGCCCGAAAGGATGTGGCCGCTCTTCACGGCCATCTTCTCCGCCAGGCTGAAGTCCTGGACCACGGGTTCCGAGAGGATGAGACGTTCGAAACCGAAGTTCGCCATGACCCGGCAGACAGCCCCGAGGTTGTCGGGTGAACGGGTCTGATGAAGGACGACAGTCAGCTCCGCACCTGGTCGCATGCCCCGGAGTTTAGCTGGTGGTGCGTCGGCGTGATCGGTATATTCCCGTTGATGCGTCGCTGGGTCCCTGGCCTGCTCCTGTCGCTGTCCCTGCTCACCACCGCGTGCGACGGCACGGGTGCGCCCGTGCGCTCCTCGCTCACGGCGCGGCAGGCGCTGAGCAGCTCGCCAGAGGTGGTGGAGTTCGAGTCCCCGGCCGTCCGCCTGGAGCTCTTCCGGGACATCGCCCGCCAGTCGGAGATGCAGGCCGGGCAGTCCGCGCAGGGCGTGGCGCTCTTCCCCATCATCCAGGGCAACGAGTTCGTCGCGGCGCCGGGCTTCGAGCCCCGCGCGGACCTGCTCCAGCCGCCGGACGCGGGCAGCGGCCTCCAGTTCGTCTTCGACGCGCGGACGGGCGACCGTTGGCCGGAGGACCGGAGGGAGAGCCTTCAGGGCCTGTCGGAGCGCGAGGCCGCGGAGCTGGTGGCGCGCACGCTGCTGGCGCTGTGGGGCATCCAGCCGGAGGGCGCGGTGCGGGTGGACCGGGCCGCGGGCGCGCCGTACGCGGTCGCCTACGTGGACGGCATCCTGCGCATCAACCCGGCGTTCCTCTACCTGGCAACGGCCTACGGTCCTGCTTCCATGACGGCGGGCCTCCAGTAGAGTCGCGCGCCTCATGAGCTGGCCCCGCTCCCGCCGCCTTCCGGCGGTCAGTGGCCGGGGCCGCGAGGCGCCTCCGACGTGAACACCTCCGCCCTCCACGCGCAACTCACCCACACGCTTCGCCAGACGGACCTGCCGTCGCTCGGCACGCCCTACAAGGGCAAGGTTCGCGACACGTACCGCAAGGGCGACACGCTCATCCTCGTGACGAGCGACCGCCTCTCCGCGTTCGACCACGTGCTCACCACCATCCCCTTCAAGGGCGAGGTGCTCAACCGCCTGGCGGCCTTCTGGTTCGACCGCACGAAGCACATCGTCCCCAACCACGTGCTGGACGTGCCGGACGCGAACGTCACCGTGGCGCGCGCCTGCCAGCCCTTCTCCGTGGAGGTGGTGGTGCGCGGCTACCTCACGGGCAGCCTGTGGCGTGACTACGAGAAGGGCACGCACACCGCCTACGGGGTGCCCTTCGCGGAAGGCCTGCGCAAGGACAGCGCGTTCGAAGCGCCCATCCTCACGCCGTCCACCAAGGCCGAGTACGGCAAGCACGACGAGCCCATCTCCGAGGCGGAGATTCTTTCGCGCGGGCTGGCCACGCCGCGCGACTGGGCCCGCATCACGGAGGCCGCCCGGGGCCTGTTCCAGGAGGGCCAGAAGTGGGCGCGCACGCGCGGCCTCATCCTGGTGGATACGAAGTACGAGTTCGGGAAGGTGGGCGACGAGCTCTTCGTCATCGACGAGATGCACACCCCGGACTCCAGCCGCTACTGGGTGGCGGACGAGTACGAGGCGAGATTCGCCAAGGGCGAGGACCAGAAGATGTTGGACAAGGAGAACATCCGCCAGTGGCTCATCCGCGAGCGGAACTTCTCCGGCCACGGCGCGCTGCCCGCCATCCCGGACGACGTGCGCGTGGACCTGGCCACCAAGTACGTGGCCGCCTACGAGCGCATCACCGGCACGCCCCTGGTGCTGACGCCCGGGGACGTGCACTCGCGCATCGAAGAGCACCTGCGGGCGAAGGGCTACCTGTAAGCCCCTCGCCCGTCACGGCCGCGCGGGCTTTCAGCTGGCGCGGCCGAAGACGCGCTGGAACACCGCGTCCATCTGGCGCGTGTGGTAGCCCGGGGAGAAGCAGTCGGAGACCTCCTCGGGCGTCATCATCTTGAGCAGGTCCGCGTCGTTCAGCAGGGCCTGCCGGAAGTCCACGCCCTCCTCGAACATCTTCATCGCGTTGCGCTGGACGACGACGTACGCGGCCTGCCGGTCCATGCCCTTGCGCGCGAGCTCCAGCAGCAGGCGCTGCGAGTTCACCACGCCGCCCAGCAGGTCCAGGTTCTTCTTCATCTGCTCCGGGTAGACGCGCATGTTCTCCACCAGGCCCGCGAAGCGGTGGAGCATGAAGTCCAAGAGGATGGTGGCGTCCGGCCCAATCACGCGCTCCACCGACGAGTGCGAGATGTCCCGCTCGTGCCACAGCGCCACGTCCTCCATGGCGCTCACCGCGTAGCCGCGCAAGAGGCGCGCCAGGCCCGTGAGGTTCTCCGACAGGATGGGGTTGCGCTTGTGCGGCATGGCGCTGCTGCCCTTCTGTCCCGGCGTGAAGGGCTCCTCCGCCTCGCGCACCTCCGTGCGCTGGAGGTGGCGGATTTCGACGGCGAACTTCTCCAGGCTCGCGCCCACCAGGGCGATGGCGGTGAAGAACTCCGCGTGCCGGTCGCGCTGCACCACCTGGCTGGAGGCGGGCGCGGGCGTGAGGCCCAGCTTCTGACAGACGTGCTCCTCCACGGACGGCGGCAGGTGCGCGAACGTGCCCACCGCGCCGGAAATCTTCCCCACGGCGATGGTGTCTCGCGCGTGCTGGAGGCGCGTGCGGCCCCGGCGCAGCTCGTCGTACCAGATGGCCAGCTTGTGCCCGAAGGTGATGGGCTCCGCGTGGATGCCGTGGCTGCGGCCCATCTGCAGCGTGTGCTTGTGCTCGAAGGCGCGCTTCTCCACCGCGGCCATCACGCGGTCCATGCCCTTCAGGAGCAGGTCCACGGAGTCGCGCAGGGTGAGGCCCAGCGACGTGTCCAGCACGTCCGAGGACGTCATGCCCAGGTGCAGCCAGCGGGCGCTGGGGCCCACGCGCTCCTCCACGAAGGTGAGGAAGGCGATGACGTCGTGCTTGGTGGTGCGCTCAATCTCCTCGATGCGCGCGGCGTCCGCTTCGGTGAAGTCACCGGCGCGGGCGAGGCAGTCCGCCAGCGCGTCCTTGGGGGCGAGGCCTTGCGCGACCATGCCCTCCAGCGCGGCGAGCTCCACGTCGCGCCAGCGGCGGTAGCGGGCGACGTCGGACCAGAGGGAGGCCATTTCGGGACGGCTGTAGCGTGGAATCACTCGTAGACCTTCACGGCAAAGTCCCGGCGCGCCGCGAACCGGAGCACTTCCAGCGCGACGTCACAGGACGGACCTGACTTCTTCGCGGCGGTGAGGTTGAACGAGAGGTCCAGGCCTTCGGGCCGCGCCACCGCCAGCGCGCCGGGGTCGACCTTCTCGAGGACGATTCTGTTCGCCAGCCTTCCCGCCTGCTGACCGAGCGCCAGCGGGGCCGGCGCGAGGGCCAGCGTCGCGCCCTCCTTCACCTGGCTGGCCGTGAGCGCCACCAGCGGCACCTTGCGAGAGGCACTGAAGGCGATGAGCGCCTGGACGACGGATGCGTTGCCCACGGTCTTGTCCGCAACCATCAAGAGGCCGTCCACCTTCCCCGCCGCGCCCTCCAGCACCTCGCCCGCGCGCTCCTGCGCTTCCACGGCCAGCGGGACGATGGTGAGCCCCAGGCCAGCGCCAACGGAGCGGGCCTGCGCCACCGCGCCCGCCGAGGAGCGCGGGTCATGCAGGATGCCCACGCGCTTCGCGCCGGGAGCCACGGCCTTGAGCGCGGCCAGCTCCGGCCCGAAGTCGCTGGTGAGCGCGATGCCGGTGACGTTGGGCGCTTCCAGGCCGTACTTCTCGTGGTACGGCACCATGGCGAAGAGCACGGGCACGTCCTCGCCCAGCGAGCGGCGCGCGGCGTTGGCGGCCAGCGGCCCCAGGGCGAGCACCAGCGCGGGCTTCTGCGCGGCCAGCGTCTTGAAGACGCGCGCGGCCTCGGCGGGGCTTTCCTCCAGGGTCAGCTCGGTGACGTCCGCGCGAGCCTCGGACGTGAAGCCGGCGAGGAAGGAGGCGTACGGCGCCAGGCTCGAGGACTTCACGGCCACCACGCGGGGCCGGGCGGGACTTCGCGATGGAGCCTGCGCGAGGGCGACGACGGGCAGGAGGAGCGTGAGGAGCGCGAACCTCCGGAGCGTCGTCATCACGGCGCGGTCTGGCAGCAGCGGAAGCCCACGTCCGCGGACTTCAGCGCCGGGGCGCCCCGGCGGCGCGCGGAGCACCGGGCGGTGTCTCCGGCCGTGTCGAAGGAACCGCCCTTGATGAGCAGCTCCTCGGAGTTGGGGAATTTGGAGGCGGTCCACTCGGCGATGTTGCCGGAGAGGTCCGCCACGCCGTAGCCGGAGCGGCAGGACTGATGGGCCCCTGAGTGCGCCAGGGTGCGCTCCGCGGCCGCATCCGTCGTGCCGGTGTTGCAGGCCGACTGGGCCTGCTCGTCGCCGGAGGAGAAGCGCGCGTTGCCAGGGCCCTTGCAGGCCTTCTCCCACTCTTCCTCCGAGCACAGCCGCTTGCCGAGTCCTTCACAGGCGGCCTTCGCGTCGAGCCACGTCGCGGAGACGCGGGGCTTCCTGCCGGCCTGGTTGGGGAACTCGTATTCGTCGACGCAGAACGATTCCACCATGACACTGCCCATGGGCATTTCATTGGTGGAGCCGGCTGCCTGCAGGTCCTCCGGGGACGAGCCCTTCTTGAAGCTGCCGCCGCTCACCAGGCGCATGCCTGCCGGACAGGAGCCCGTGGCCAGGATGCCGTCCCCCGCGGCGGCGGGCCCCGGCGTAGCGGGCGTGGTGCTGTTCTTCGCGGCCTGGGCCTGGCGCAGGCGCAGGTAGAGGTAGCCTCCGCCCGCGCCCAGCACGACGCCGGCCACCGCGAGGATGATCATCCACATCATCGAGCTGGGGCCGGAGCGGGCCGGCTTCGCCTGCGTGGCCCGCGTCGTGGGGAGCGTGTGCAGGCCGGAGGTCGACGGAGGCAGCCGGCGCGCCGAGGAGCGCACGCCCGACACTTCCGGCGGGGGTTCGCCCTTGCGTGAGCGGCCGCTCGTGGAGTTCTCGCCGTGAACGCCAGAAGCGCGGACCGCGCCCTGGGCCGCCGAGGCTCGCGGGGCGCGGGGACTCGACGGCTCCGAGCCGCGCGAGTTCACCGAAGACACCGCGCCCGAGGCCCGCGAGTTGCGGCCACCGCGGCTGGAGGAACGGGACTCCGAGGGCTCGTCGTCGTCGGAACTCCGGCCGGACCGTGACTCCGTGGCGGATGCATCCGCGTTGCGATGGCTGGGCCGGCTGTCGGAGGACACCTCGCCGCCGCGACCGGAGCGTCCGCCGCCCGACGAGGCTTCACCACGACCGGAGCGCTCGTCGCTCAGCGAGGCTTCACCGCGACCGTTGGAGCGCCCGTCGCTGGACGTTTCGCCCCGCCCACTGGAGCGCGCATCGCTGGATGCTGCTTCACCACGACCGTTGGAGCGCCCGTCACTGGATGCTTCGCCACGACCGTTGGAGCGAAGGTCGCCCGATGAGGCTTCACCGCGACCGGAGCGCCCGTCGCTGGACGCTTCACCCCGACCGTTGGAGCGAAGGTCGCCCGATGAGGCTTCACCCCGACCGTTGGAGCGAAGGTCGCCCGATGAGGCTTCACCCCGACCGGAGCGTCCCTCGCCCGCGGCGGCTTCACCCCGACCGTTGGAGCGCCCGTCGCTGGAGGAGGCCTCACCGCCGCCACGGGCCGAGGACCGCGCCTCGGCCGCGCCCTCCGCGGAGCGGGCGCCGCGAGGATCCGCCGGGAACGACGGCTCCTCCGCCTTCGCGAAGATGCGCATCACCGGCTCGGCGGCCTTGGCCGGAGCCGCGCGCGGTTCATCCGCCGGGCGCGAGGCCCCACGGACTTCCTGCTGCGTCGCCGAGTCGGGGGCCTGCCCCAGGAGCCGAGGGTCCTGCGCCGCCGCCTCCGCGCCCTTGCGGCCCGCCGGCGCCACCGCGCGCATCTCCTGCTGCGTCGCCGCGTCGGACACGGAGCGCGCTTCCGGCCCCGTGATGTAGTCCAGCGCCTGCGCGTTCGAACCCAGGATGGCCGCCAGCGTCGCCGCGTCCAGCGGCTGCGTCGCATCCGGCGGAGGCGCGTCGTCCACCACCGGGAGGGGCGCGGCCGGCGTGGGCGCGCTCGCCACCGGCATCATGCCCGTGGGAACCGGCGGCAGAGGCTTGTTCGCCGCGCGCGCGGCCACCGCGGACGGCGGCAGCGCGCCCGACGCGGGCACCGCGCGTTGCCTCGACGCCGCGGCCGGGTGCCGCTGCACCAGCGCCGCGAACTCCGCGTGCAGCTCACCGCCCGACTTCGGACGGGCCAGCGGGTTCACGTTGAGCGCGCGCCGGTAGAGGGACTCGAACGCGGGCGGCAGGTCCGGATGCCGCACCGACACCTCGGGCACGCCGCCGTCCTCCGGCAGGAGGCCCGTCACCATCTCCCCCATCAACACGCCCAGCGAGTACACGTCCATGCGCGTGTCCAGCTCCGCGCCATTCACGTACTCAGGGGCGATGTACGCCGCCGCCCGGTGCCCCTTCTGCGCCTGCACGAAGGGCAGGTGCGGCACCGCGAGCCCCAGCCCGTAGTCCGACACCTTCAACATGTCCGGCAGGACGAAGACGTTCTCCGGCTTCACGTCCGAGTGCGGCCCGAAGCGGTGCGCCCCGTCCAGCGCCGCCGCCATCTGCGCCAGCAGCGGCTCCACTTCCTTCAGCGTGAACAGCTGCCCCTTCGCCGCGCGCTGCTCCATCATCCGGCGCAGCGACAGCCCTTCCAGCAGCTGCATGGTGAAGAAGGGCCGGTCCCCGTCCACGCCCTCCTCGTACACGCGCACCAGGTTGGGGTGGTTGAGCTTCTTGCCCACCCGCATGGACAGCGCGAACTGCGTGCGCTCCTCCGGCTGCTGCACCAGCCGGGGCTGGATGACCTTCAGCGCCACCTCCACGTCGATGGCCTGGTCCTGCGCGCGGAAGACGAAGCCCAGAGGCCCCGCCCCAACAACTTCCTGGATGGCGTAGCGGTCCGCGACGACGTCGCCCGGCTTGTACGGCGCGCCCTCGGCGCCCTTGCGGCGCGCCGCCCCCGCCGCCTGACGCGCGGCCGCGTCGAACTTCTGGCCACACGTGGCGCAGGTTTCACTCGTATCGGGGACATGGCTGCCGCAGCGGTAGCAGAGCAAAGCAGTGAAACTCCAGAACAGGGCCGCGGGGGGGCGGCCTCCCCGGCGGACAGCCGAGGGGCTCCATTCTGCCCGCTCCGAGGCCGTTGAGGAACGACGTTGCGCGCCGGGACCCTAGCGGCCGGTGGACCCGAAACCTCCGTCCCCCCGGGAAGTCACCTCCAGTACCTCCACCTCCCGTAGGGCCGTGGCCGTCACGGGGGCCACCACCAGCTGGGCCACCCGGTCCCCCCGACGCAGCGTGAAGGGAGTGTTGGACAGGTTCACGAGCAGCACCTGCACCTCCCCCCGGTAGTCCGCGTCCACCGTCCCGGGGGAGTTGAGGCACGTCACCCCGTGCCGCAGCGCCAGCCCCGAGCGGGGCCGCACCTGGCCCTCGAAGCCCGGCGGGAGCGCGAAGGCCAGCCCCGTGGGGACCGCCATCCGCTCAAGGGGTTGGAGCACCCGCTCTCCGTCGATGTCGGCCCGCAGGTCCAGCCCGGCGGCCAGCTCCGTCTCATGGCGCGGCAGGGGCAGCGGGTCCGGATGCGAGCGCACCCGGCGCACGGGGACGGTCAGCGTGGGGTCCATGCCCCTCGCCGTAACACGCACCCCTGCCCCCCTCTACTTCCTGGCGGTGACGTCACGGGTCGTGTGACCCGGCCCTCACAGCTCGGTCGCACCGTCCGCCATGCGCAGCGCTGTTCGGAACCCGAACGGGTCCACGGGCCGAGCGGCCAGCTCCAGCTGGTAGTGCAGGTGCGGCCCGGTGGACCGGCCGGTGCTGCCCGACAGCGCGATGGCCTGCCCCTTCTCCACCCGCGTGCCCGCCTTCACCAGCAACTCCGAGTTGTGACAGTACGCCGTCGTCACGCCCCGCCCGTGGTCCAGCACCAGCACGCGGCCGTTGACGGAGTCCTCGCTCGCGCGGCGCACCACGCCCGCGGCCACCGCCGTCACCGTCGTGCCCGAGCGCACCGCCAGGTCCACCCCCGTGTGCATCCGGCGCGTGCGCAGCGTGGGATGGACGCGGTAGCCGAAGGGGCTCGTCACCGGGGCGCTCTCCGACACCGGCCACCCGAGCATCAGCGCCGAGGACAGCGCCAGTGCCTGCGCCGCGCCCACGGAGGAGCCCTCGAAGCCGGGGGGCAGCTGCTTCGCCAGGCGCTCCAGGCTGAGCGCCCCACCCTCCGCGTCCACCCGCTCCAGGGCGAAGCGCGCGGGCACCCGCCCGGCGAACACCGCCGTCACCCGCGCCTCCTCCGACGGGAAGTCCTTGGCGAGCGCATCCAAGAGCCGCCGCGTCGCCGCCGGTCCCTTCGCCGGATCCACCAGCGTCTCCGGAGCGATGCCCAGCTCACGCGCCAGCGCAAGCGATGGCTCGCGGGCCTTCGGGTCCAGGGCCTTCAGCGCCGAGTGCGTCCCCCACGCCAGCGCCTCCGCGCTCGTGGGCACGCGCAGGAGCATCGCGGCGGGCAGCGCAGCCGGCACGGGCACGGCCGTCCCGCTCACACCGTCGTAGTACGCGAGCAGCGGCCGGGCCGTGGTGCGCGTGTTGAAGGCCCAGGCGCCGGCGCGCCGCAAGAGCGCGCCCGCGGGCGTGTGGTGATAGGCGCACCAGACGCAGAGCAGCGCGAAGGTGAAGTCCAAGAGTCCCCGGGCGCGTCGAGCGAACATGCGTCAGGGCCTCAGCGCAGGAAGGACAGCACCGGTGCCGCGTCCCACGCCGCCGCAATGCCCAGCGGCGCCACCACGAGGCACCCCACGAGCCCGCGAGTCCACGCCCGCCGCGACCCCACCGATTCACACGCCGCATCCGCGTGCTGGAGGTTGCGAAGCACCGCGCGCCAGCCCAGCGACACGCTCACCCCGCACAGCGCCGCCACCGCCAGCCCCCGGGCCGCCCAGTCCGAGGCCACGTCGCCGAACAGCGGCCGCCACGACAGGTACACCGTGCCCTGGACGAGCCGGGCCACCGTGCACGCGCCCGCGAGCACCACGCCCGCGGTGGCCAGCGGACGCACCCACCGCATCGGAGTGGGCCGCCGCAGACAGCGCCGCAGCAGCGCCTTCCACGAGGAGGCCTCCGAAGTGGACGCCGTCACCGGACGCCAGGGCTCCACGGGGCGGGCAGCGTCGGTCTCGCGATAGCCGAGCGCCGGCAGCGCCAGGAGCAGGTCCGCCGCCAGCTCCCAGGCCAAAGCCAGGGCCCGAGCCAGGCGGGTGCGCGTCTCCAACGAAACCCAATCCACCATCGACGCGAGCGCGGGGAACTGGCCCACCCACGCATCGAACGCGGAGTCCAGCCGGTCCACCGCGGTGAGCAGCCGGTCATCCAGCGTGTCCGCCGCCGCATGCACGCCCACCGCGACCAGCGCGAGCAGGCCCAGCGGCATGAACGCCCAGCGGAACGCCCCCAGGAACCGGGAGACATCCGTGAGGAAACTGCTCGAAGGCTCCGAGGAGCTGGATGGGTGGACCGGCATGCAGCGCCTCCGAGGCGGTCCCCCATCAACGCGGGAGGCCCTCCCGGGGTTTTAAGCCTCCACCCCGCCAGGACGAAAACACCGCCCACTCCCGCCTCGCGCGCTCCAAACCTGTCCGACTGTCGGACAGGTTCGAGCGGTGCGCCGCCGCCGGGCGGGGAGCCCCACCCCCGCAATGACAA
>NZ_RAWN01000242.1:0-12331 GCF_003668895.1 Corallococcus sp. AB045 | reverse complement strand
CCACGGCCCCGCCTACCGCGAAAGCGCCGCCCCCCGTCCCGGAGAACCGGAAGCGCGGGCTCAGCGCCCAGGTGCCGTTCAACGTCAGGTCTGCTCTCGGGTACACGAGCCCCGTCAGCCGGTCCACGAAGGGCGTCACCCGCGCGGCGAGCCGGCCGTTGAAGTCCGCCGTCCGCGACGGCACCCGGTGGGACACCGCCAGCGTCAGGTCCGGGAGCAGCTCCAGGCGCTGCGGCGGATCCTCCACCGGCGCGCCCCCGACCTGAAGGGTCCTCAGCCGTCGGCTACCTGCCGAGGCGGCTGATGGGGTGACCCCGGGCACCTCCGGGTCATCCGTGGGGTCCTCCCCGGTCGCGCGCACGGAATACGCCATGCCCACGCCCACCCCTGCCTCCACCGACGTGCGCCGGTCCAGCCGGTGCGTCCAGGCGCCGGTGAGCGTCGTCACGGTGGCGCGCGCGCCGGTGGAGAAGCGCGAGTCCGTGTAGGCCAGCGTGGTGCTCAGCGTGTGCCGGGGCGCGGGGGAGTTCCCCAGGGACAGCTGCGCGCGAGGGCCGTACTGGAAGGGCACCGCCTCCTTCGCCGTGTCATCCAGACCGCCGCTGGCGGAGAAGCCCGCGCTGCCGGACAGCCGCCAGCCCGGGCCCAGCCACACCGTCTCCGCCGCCAGCGTCGTCAGCGAGGACAGGAAGAACACCGTGTCCACGCCCTCCGGCAGGGGCTGGATGGGGAGGGCCGGCGTGTCCCCGGGCACCGTCGGGTCGTCGTCCAGACTGCCGCCCAGGGGCAGGTTGGTGAAGAGGTTCACCTGGCCCAGCACGAACTCCTGGGTGCCGTGCAGCGTGAGCCCACGCGAGGGACGCCAGTCCCCCAACAGCCGCCCCACGTGCTGCACTTCGGTGCGAGGGTTGGTGGTGGCCTCCCGGAAGGAGATGCGCGGCGCGTACTCCACCTGCGCCACCGCGCTGCCGTCGTCGTACTTCAGGCTCACCGTGGGGACGATGTCCATGTCCGCCGCCAGGGGGGACACGGCTTCCCCCGTGGCCTGCTGGTCCATGGAGCGCGCGCGGGTGTCCACGCGGGCCGCGGCGCCGTACGTCACGGAGGCGGAGGCCACCTCCAGCCACAGGCTCGCGAGGGCCGCGTCCAGCACGGGCTATTCCACCACGACCACGTCGCCGGGGCGCAGGCGGAAGGCAGCCGCGCGGCCCTCTCCGCGGATGATGTCCTCGTAGCGCACGCGGATGCGCGTGGGCTGCTCCGCCTGCGGGTCGTCCCGGCGCAGCACGAAGATGCGGTCGCGGTGGGCGTAGTCGGTGAAGCTGCCGGCGGCGCCCAGCGCCTGGAGCAGCGTCGCGCCCGGGTCCAGCACGTGCGCGCCCACGTTGGCCACTTCGCCCAGCATCGTCACGGACATGGGGCGCGCTTCCTCCAGCGACACCGTGACGACGGGGTGGTTGATGAAGTCCTTGAGCCGCGTCTGGATCTGCTGCGCCAGCAGGGCCGGCGAGTGGCCCGCGGCCTCCACGTCGTCCAGGAAGGTGAGGCTGATGTGGCCGTCCTCGCGCACCCTGGCGCGCGTGGTGAGCGCCTCCTGGCCGAACACCTTCACGTTGAGCACGTCGCCGGGGACGATGCGGTAGGCCTCGTCCGACGCGACGGGCTTCTCCTGGTAGTCGTTCACCCAGGTGTACTTGCCCAGGCCGCTGCACGCGGGGGCCAGCAGGAGCAACCCGGCGCACGCGAGCGCGCGGGAGACGGGACCGCGGAATCGGGACGGGCGGGACGGCATGGCGCTAGAAGCTCCTCACGCGGCAGGGGCGGCCGGCACGGCCACGTCGGAACCATTACCACCGCGCTGCTTCGCCATGCGCACGACCTGGAGCAGCTCCGAGGGGCGCACGGCGCCGGTGCCCAGCACGCCCACCACGTAGGCGGTGGCCGTCAGCCCCAGCCGGGGCCACGCCTGCATGCCCGCCCCGGACAGCACCCGGTCCAGGACCACGCAGCCCACGCACACCGCGGCCGTCTTGGCCACCATGAGGAGGGAGCGCCGGTCGAAGGAGTTCCTCCCCATGCGGCTGAGGAACAGCACCGTGACGATGACCTCCGTGAGGAACATGGAGAGCGCCGTGGCGGTGGCGCCGCCGGACGGGCCAATGCGGCCGTACAGCGACGGGATGAGCATCAGGTTGAGGATGGGGTTCACCACCGCGCCCATGGTGGCCGCCAGCGTCACCCACCACTCCTTGTTGGACATGGTGAGCCAGATGCTGCTGACCATGGTGACGTAGGCCATCACGAAGATGGGGGACAGCACGCGCAGGGGCAGCGCCGCGGGCTCGAAGCCGGGGCCGCACATCAGGCGCACCCACAGGTCCGCGCCCAGCACCATGGCCATCATCACCGGCACGGTGAACGCGAGCACGCCCTCCAGCGAGCGGCGCGTCAGGTTCGACAGCTCCTCCGGGGAGCGGGCCGCCGCGCGCGACATCATGGGCATCAGCACCCAACCGAAGATGGGGGAGATGAGGAACGTGAGCCCCGCGATGCTGAACGCACCGCCGTACCAGCCCACCTCCTCCTTCGACGCGAGCTTGCCGAGCAGCGTCATGTCCGTGCGCCCGTTGCACGCCAGCGCCGCCGCCGTGAGGAAGAACGGCAGGCACGCCTTCATCACCTTCTTCGTCGCGGTGAGGTCGACGCGGAACTTCAGCCCCAGGTGCTCCTTCGCCAGCTTCCAGCTGATGATGAGCTTCACCGCCTCCGACAGCACCATGGGCACGGCCAGCCACTGCAGGCCCACGCCGAACGCGGCCATCAGCGCCAGGCCGCCGCCCCACACAATCTTGGTGATGACGTTGGAGACGGACAGGCCCGCGACCTTGCCCTTGGAGTGCAGCAGCGCGGCCATGGACGCGTTGATGACCATGAGCGACTGGGCCACCGCGAACCACTGCACCAGGTGCTGCACCTCTGGGGGCTCGCCGGTGTGGTGGAGCACCAGCGCCAGCGCCACCATCAGGACGAGCGTCATCGCCAGGCGCAGGAGCATCGTGGTGCCAAAGAAGTCGCTCGCGTGCTCCGGGCGGACGGGGACCTCTTTGCGGATGTACGTCTCCAGGCCCAGGTTCGTGGCCACGAAGAACGTGGCGGCGAACGCCTCCGACCAGTTGAAGTAGCCGAACGCCTCCGGCCCCAGGTAGCGCGGCATCAGCGCGCGGATGCCCAGCGCGATGGCGTACGTCACCATCAGCGAGCCACCGAGCTGCAGGGTGCTGCGGACCGCGCCGCGCACTTCGTTCGCACGGGCGCCGTCATCGGCTTCAGCGGAGGGGGAGGTCGGACTGTTCACGGTCATGGAAGACGCGGGCCTTCGGGGCTGCTGTGCACCCAAGGGGAGGAAGGCCCGCCCCATGGAAAGACGAACGGGCCCGGCGCGTCAACGCCGGGCCCGGGGATGACACTCCGGTTGCTAGCTTGCTCCGCGACCGGTGATGACCACCGGCACCGTCTGCAGGAGCAGCCGCAGGTCGCCGGTGAGGCTCCAGTGGTCGATGTACTGCATGTCCAGGTACATCCACTGCTCGAAGGAGATCTGGTTGCGGCCGGACACCTGCCAGATGCAGGTGAGGCCCGGGCGCACGGACAGGCGGCGGCGCTGCCACGTCTCGTACTTCGCCACCTCGCTGGGCACCGGCGGGCGCGGACCCACGATGCTCATCTCACCGCGGAGCACGTTGAGGAACTGGGGCAGCTCGTCGATGGAGAACTTGCGGATGAAACGACCGATGCCGGTGATGCGCGGGTCGTTCTTCATCTTGAAGACGGGGCCGGTCTGCTCGTTCTGCGCGGCCAGCCGCTCCTTGAGCTCCTCCGCGTTCACCACCATGGAGCGGAACTTCAGCATGTAGAACGGCTTGCCGTGCTGACCGGTGCGCAGCTGCTTGAAGAAGATGGGGCCGCGCGAGGTGAGCTTGATGCAGGCGGCCACCACCGCGAACAGGGGCAGCAGGGCCCACAGCGCCACCGCGGACACCGCGATGTCGAACAGGCGCTTCATGGCCATCTGGTGCGGCTTGGGCGCCACCGCGGCGAAGTGCAGGTAGCCGTCCGCCACCGCGCGGGACTCCACCGGGCGGGCGCGGTCCAGGCGGAACGAGTGCGCCGGCAGCGCGAACGGCACGCCGAAGCGCTCCGCCAGCTTGATGGCCGCCTGCATGGACTCGCCCTGCTTGAGCGTGTTGCCCGCGATGTAGACCTCGCTGACGGGCAGCGTGCGCAAGAGGCGCTCCAGCTCGTCCGCGGGCCCCAGCACGTCCGAGGGCAGGCTGTCGCCGGAGGCGTGGTCCTCCGGGAAGCGCACGTAGCCCAGGATCTTGTGACGGCCGCGCTTGAGCAGGTCCTCACCCGTGTAGCGGCCCATGGCGCCGGTGCCCACGATGAGCACCTCCTCCGTGGGGGCCTCCTGCGAGGCCACCTGGCGGAAGACGCCCAGGCGCAGCAGCAGCGCCACCGGCCAGAAGATGAAGAGCAGCGGCGCCAGGCCCACGTGGGCCGACTGGGGCATCGCCAGCTCCAGCACCGCCTGGATGGTCACCACCGCCAGCGTGGTGACGGACACCAGCGCCACGTGGTCCAGCTTGCTGCGCTCGGCGAAGCGCGAGTCGTACAGGCACAGCGCCGTGCCCGTGATGAGCCACACCAGCACCGCCGTCACCACCATGCTGGGCAGCTCCCAGCTCATGGGGAACGTCAGCCCGCCGCGCATATAGGCGGAGCCCAGCAGCACCGCCACCAGCAGCGCCACATCCACGGTGAGGTTCAGCTTCGCCGCGAAGCCAGGAGCCAGGCGCGGCGGATCGGTGACCTCGGCCGCGGCCGTCACCCCCGTCGCCTCGGATGCCTTGACCTCGGCGCTTGCAGTCGCACTGCTCATCGTGTCCACCCCCCTCTGCTCACGTTCGGCTCTTGCAGAGGATGCCGTCTAGACTAGAAAAGTTTAACCAGGAGGAAATGAAAGATTGCCAAATAGTGCGTCGCGGCGCAACCACTGCTCAGCAAGAAAGACATGACAACAGGTGAAAACTTGGACACCCATCCCAGCCGTCGGGTGTGAGTTCCCTTGCGTGGACAGTGAAGTCTGGCGGGGTCATTGGATCCCCCCTGGACTCCCATGTGACCCGATGGAGCCGCCGACTGCATGTACGATGCCGGTCTGACAGTCGGATGTTCGCGCTTTCATCGGGATGCGTCATGGCGGAAGTCATGAGGAATTCCCGAGAGTTGGGGATGCGGCTCCAGGCGTTCAGTCGCCGTGTAGACGTTGCAGCGGCCGTTCCTTGAGAACGCGGCGAGCGTCACGCCGGCACGCAGGGCCAGGTCGATGGCCAGGGAGCTGGCGGCGGACACGCTGACCACGACGGGGATGCGGGCGCGGGCGGCCTTCTGGACGATTTCGAAGCTGGCGCGGCCGCTGACCGCGAGGACCGTGGGGGCGGCGGGGAAGGGCGGTGTGGGCAACCGGCGCGGGGAGCGCACAGCGCCGGCCAGGACCAGGGCACCCACCACCTTGTCCACGGCGTTGTGGCGGCCCACGTCCTCGTGGGCGGCGAGCAGCTCGCCGTGGGCGTCCAGCGCGGCGGCGGCGTGCACCCCACCGGTGAGTTCGAACGTGTGCTGGATGGCGCGCAGGCGTTCGGTGGCGCGGGCCACGGTGTGGGCGGAGAGGACAGGGCCGGGGGCGACGCTTTCGCAGGTGGCCATCAGGTCGTCCACGCCGCGGCGGCCGCACACGCCGCAGGCGGAGGTGGTGAGGGTGCCGCGGCGGGTGGCCTCCACGCGCTCCAGGTCGAGCACGGCGCCGGCGGCGGGGACGACCTCCAGCACGTTCCCGTACCCTTCCTCGCCGGGGTGTCCGCAGTGGAAGAGGCTGCCCAGGTCGTCGCCGTCGTCGAGGATGCCTTCGGCGAAGAGGAAACCCACCGCGAGCTCGCGATCATGGCCGGGGGTCCGCATGGTGGTGGCGACGGGGTCGCCATTCACGCGGATCTCCAGGGGCTCCTCCACGGCCACGCGGTCATCCTCGGCCGCACGGAGCGTGTCTCCGTCGAAGCGGCGCACGGCGCGGTGGGTGACGCCGCGCGGTTCCGGACGGAAGACCTTCGGCGCCGAAGATTGATCACGCAGCCACGCGGTGAGGAAGTCCGCGACTGCACAGACGGTGGCCGGCACGCGCGGGCGCGAGTCCACGGTGGGCGGGAGCGCGGGCGCGTCCGTCACCAGGGCCAGCACGTCGGGGCGCGAGGCCGCGAGCGGGGCTTCCAGGCCCTCTCGCCACACCTCCAGCTTCGGGAGGGGTCCGTCCTTCCAGCCCTCCACGAGCACCAGGTCCACGCGGTCCGCGTCGCGCGCGAGGAGCGAGGGGGACAGGGGCTGCCGGGTGGTGAGCTGCGTGCCGTCCGGCGTGGCGAAGCCGGTGAGGACCGCGCCCGCGGCGTCCAGGCGCGCGGTGTCGCTGCCCGGGCGGTGGAGCGGGTGCGCATCCGAGGAGTGCTTCACGTACGCGACGCGCAGGCCGCGCGAGGCCAGCTCCGGCAGCAGGCGCTCCAGGAGCGTCGTCTTGCCGGCGCCGGAGTGGCCGATGAGGGCGAGCGCGGGAGGCGGCTTCACGCGGCCTCCACGGCTTGGAAGTCTGGCTGCTCGAAGAGCTGCACGTCCACGGACTCGCCCTGGGCGAAGTCGGCGCGGCCGGCGGGGAGCACGGCCCAGCCCCGGGCCGCCACGTTCTGGAGGATTTGTCCGGCGCCCTGGGGACGCAGGCGGGCCCACGGTTCGACGCTGTCCTCGCGCGTCTCGAGCGCCGCGACGGTGACCAGGTAGGTGAGGCCGGCCTGCTTGTGGCGGGGCTCGGAGAGGCGGGCGCGGGTGACGCGGCGCTGTTCGATGACGCCCTGGTGCTTGAAGAGGAGGGGCCGCGCGAACTGGTCGAAGGCGACGGTGGCGGCGCCGGGGTTGCCGGGCAGCACGACGACGGCGGTGGAGCCCAGGCGGGCCACGGCCACGGGCTTGCCGGGCTTGAGCGCGACGCCGTCCACGAGGAAGCGCGCGCCCATCCGGGTGAGGACGCGCTTCACGCAGTCCTTGTCGCCCACGGACGCGCCGCCGGTGGTGATGAGCACGTCGACCCGGGGCGCCAACTGCTCCAGCTGCGCGTGCAGCTCCGCCTCGTCGTCGCGCGAGCGGGCCAGATGGGTGATGTCCGCGCCGGCCTCGCGGGCCAGGGCGGCCACGAGGAGACGGTTGCTCTCGAAGACCTGGTGGGGCGCCGCGGGCTGGCCGGGGGGGACGAGCTCATCTCCGGTGGCGACGACGGCGACGCGTGGCGCGGGGCGCACGAGCGCGGTGGCTTCGCCCAGCGACGCGAGCACCCCGAGCACGGTGGCGTCCACGCGCTGGCCGGCGGGGAACAGCGGCGTGCCGGGCATCACCTCTTCGCCGGCGCGGCGCAGGTCATGGCCGGGGTCGACGGAGACGAAGAGGTCCACGTGGGTGCCGTCGTCGGTGGGGCGCGCGGCCTCCTGGCGGACGACGGCGTCGGCGCCGGGGGAGAGGGGGGCGCCGGTGAAGACGCGCGCGGCCTCGCCGGGCTGGAGGGCGCGGCGCGGGAGGTGGCCGGCGTAGACGGTGTCGACGATGCGCAGGCGCGCGGGGCGGTCGCGGTTGGCGCCCCGGGTCTCCTCGGCGCGCACGGCCCACCCGTCCATGGCGGAGTTGTCGCAGCCGGGCAGCGCGCGTGACGCGACGATGCCAGCGGCGAGGAACCGGCCATGGGCTTCCATCAAGGGAAGGCGAGCGGGTGCCGCGGGCACGATGGCATCGAGCGCGGCCAGTCGCGCGGCGGGGAGGGGAGTCAGCGGCATGAGTCGGCGAGGGAGCGGCGGACTCTACGACGGGGTGCGCGTGCCTTGTCCACGGGGGGCATGGGAATGGCGGTTGCTCCCTCCCTCTGGGGCTTGGCGGAATCCGCGAGATGAAGCGTTTTCTGGGCGGATGAGAGGTGTGTAGGGTCGGCGGACATGGACGGATCCGCGACCTTTCCCGACGTGACGCTGGCCATCCTGGCAGGGGGGCAGGGGACCCGGCTGGGGGGCGTGGCCAAGGGGCTGCTGAGCGTGGAGGGGCTCACAACCTTGGAACGGCTGCGAGCGTTCGGGTCGCATTTCGAGGACACGGTGCTGGTGGCGAATGTTTCGGAGCCGTACGAACGCTTCGGGATCCGCACGGTGGCGGACGCCGTGAAGGGCAAGGGAGCGCCGGGAGGGGTCCATGCGGCCCTGGGTGCGGCCCGCACGCTGTGGGTGTTCGCGGTGGCGTGCGACATGCCGTTCGTGACGGAGGCCGCGGCGCGGGTGGTGCTGGATGCGCGGAGTGGGGACGTGGATGCGGTGTGCATCGAGCGGGACGGACGGTGGGAGCCGTTGTTCGCGGCGTATCGTACGGAGCTGGTGACGCGGTGGGGTGAAGCGTTGGTGGAGGATCCGTCTCTGCGGCGGCTGCTGATGCGGTTCCGAACGCGGACCTTGCACGTGGACGCATTGCGCGCGGTGGATCCGGAGCTGCGCGCCCTGGCGAACGTGAACACGCCGGAGGACCTGGTTCGCTATGGCGTCACGTTGCCGGAGCGGTGAGTCCGGGACGTGGGCGCGCGGGGCAGGTTGACGGGGAAGGGGGAAGGATGGAGCCTTTCAGGATGACCCGGGACTGGAACTCGCTGATTCGCTACGCCCTGGAGGGCGCGGAGGGGGAGCCCTTCCTGCGCTTGCTCAAGGAGCGGCTGCGGACCGGGAGTCAGGTCGTCAGCGTGCGGCTGGAGAACGCGGGTGGGAAGCCGGAGTACGTGCTCATCCTGTCGCTGCACAAGCAGCTGTCGGAGATGCGGGTTCCCCATTCGGAGGGGTTCACGAGCTGGTCGTTCGATACGGGAACGCGGATGGCGGACGAGCCGCAGGAGCAGGCACGGTTCGTGCTGCTTCTGGGGGAACGGTTTGCGGCGCTCGCCAGTGACGTGGGGCCGGATGTGCTGATGGCGCTGCTGTCGAACCATCTGCCCGCGTTGGGGGCACCGCGTGCCAGTGAAGCTGCGCGGCACCTGCGGACTTCGCGGCATGTGGACAGCGCCGTGCGGCGGGCGGCGGAGAAGTTGGATTTCGTCCTGGTGGGATTGGCTCGCGCCTTGGGGCGCTCGCTCAAGTACGACGCGGCCACGACCGGGCGGATCCTGGATGGAGCGCTGGCGCAGTGGATCTCCCAGCCGCCTCGGGCAATGGGCCTGGATGCCCAGGTGCCGCAGCTGCCGTAGCGTTCACCAGCGCTTCACCTGGTCGACGAAGGCCTTGAAGCTTGGGCGTGCTGAGAGTCGCGCGATGGCTTCCGGATGCTGGAGCCATTCCAGCGCCATGCCCTTCATCACGTGGCTGGACGGCTGCGGCTTGCCGTAGCAGTCCTTCTTCAGGACCGGACGGCTATAGCGCTGCTCGGGAGAGGGCTCCGTGAACGCATGGCCTTTGGCGATGAGGAGCCAGGTCTCCAGGGTCTGTGTGGGCACGACCACACAGGAGCGGTAGGGAGCTTCGCGCCAGCTCGCGGGGATGGTGCTGTGCAGCCAGCACACGCGGCACCCGTGCTCATTCGCACATTCCTGGGCGGAGTCGTGCGCCGGGTCGTGGGGAAGTCCGCGTGTGCTTCCTCCATCGTTGTCGATGGCGACGAGCGCGTGACGAACGCCCTGCTGCGCCGCCTTGTTGAGGTACAGGCAGGCTTGCTTCCGCACGTGCTTGCAGCCGTTGAATTCGATCTCGCTCTTCCAGGCTTCGACGGGAGCGCCGAGGACCCGTTCAAGCAGGTAGCGGTAGAGTTCCCCGTCGTAGGCGTGGAACTCACTGGCGATGGCGACTGTGAGCACGGGAGTTCAGAACGCGGTGCTGAAGGCGCCGGTTTCCAGGAGATCTCCTGGTGGTGTCTGCTGGAGAGCCTCGACGAGTTCGGGGACGTCGCTCAATCGCTTCACTCTCGTTCCCTTGTCGGAGCGACGGAATAGGAGGATTGCCTCCGGTTCGTCCCGGAAGGCGTTGAGAAGGACGGTCGAGTGCGTGGCGATGATGAACTGGCAGCCACGCTCACGGACAAGATCCTTGAGGAGATCCACCAGTTCGCGAAGCCGCTTGGGGTGGATGGACTGCTCAGGCTCTTCAATGCAGAGGAGTTGCCCCGGCTCTGCGCTCAGCGCATGCATGGCCAAGGCTGTGAACGCTAGCACGCCATCGGAGACATGCTCTGCGTCAAATGCCAATCCGTCGTTTTGCCGGAACCAGAGCCGTTGATGTCCTGGAACAGGCGCAGGCCGTACGAGGACCTCCTTCATTTCAGGAAGGCAGCGCGACAGGAAGCCATTCAAGGCCTGAACCTTCTCGGGAATGGCACCGCGCCAGAGGCCAACAACCGCCGCAATCCCCCGGCCATCTACGCCAATTCCAGGATTCGGCACTACCTCGCTGTCAGCACGAAGTGCACCAAGAGAAAGCTTGATGAACTTGGTGTCGACGAAGGGATCCCACAGTTCGTCTAGAATGCGGGATGCCTCGTGGTCGGGGTCTAGTCTACTCGCAATGAAGAAATCACTGCTGGTAGTGAAGCCGTAGCGGCGATTGTTGACGCGGATGTTGTCAGTTCCTCGTTCGAAATCGCTGCCAGCTTTGCTGAATGCTTTTTCAGAGATGATGGAACTGAGCCGGTCCAGCGAGCAGATGTAGCTACTTCCGTTTGCTTGCCATTCGATATTACAGAGGCCAGCACCAGTTCCCGGGGTATGGAAGAAACCATCGCCTTCCTGGGATACAGCCGCGTGAGCCCCAGCCAGGAAGCCGTTCTTCAGGAACCGCGCCACGCTCATGAAGTTCGACTTGCCGGAGTTGTTCGGTCCCACGAGCACCGTGATGGGCTCCAATGGGATCGTCTGCTCCTCGCCGAAGCTCTTGAAGTTCTGGAGCGTGATGGACTCAATCATGCCCGGAACGTAGCACTCCCTACCGACAAGGTAAGGCGCGGCGTCACGGCTCCGGCTGCGTCACCATGAACCGTGCGTAGGGCATGCCCGCCCGTGGCGCCGAGCCCTGGCCCAGCACGGGCAGCGGGAAACTCAGCGGCTTTCCATCCGACGCCGCAGTGTTCCCCTCCACCTGCGCGGCACCCAGGCCCTGGCGCTGTCCCTGGAACGTGGCCTGCGGATTCCTCGCGGAAGCCCTGCCCGCCTGGATGATGGCGTAACGCGCGGCCACCGCGCCCACCGTGGTCAGCACGTCCGCCGTCACCTGCTTCCACCGCGCCCGTCCCGGCAGCACGTCCATCACCAGGCCCGCCAGGGAGCACGTTCGGGACAGCGTCCACAGCGCTCCCGACACACCCGTGCGCAGTGGCTTCCCCACCTCCACCACCTGCCGCGCCTCCAGTTCCACCGCTTCGCGCGTGAACACCTCCGCCACCTTGCCCGCCACACGGAAGCGGCGCAGCACGCGCTCCTCCGCGTCCGTGTTCGGGAACAGGGACAACAAGCTCCCCGCGCTCGCAGTCGCGGAGGCCATGAAGAACAGCGGCAGTGTGCGCCCCACCTGCTGCCATAGGGGCACCGCCGTGTTGCTCACCAGTACCGCCGTGTACCCCGCGAGCGGCAGGCCCAGCACCGCGCCCATCCACCCCGCCGCGCGTCCCACTCCGCCCAGCATCCCGGGCATCCGTCGCAGCACGAACGCCGCCGTGTTCACCGCGCCCGAACCCGCCAGCACCCACGACCCCACGCTCATGGGCGACGTGGGCCGGAACACGCGCAGCATGTTCAGGAAGCGCGACGGCCGGCCCAGGTCGTGGATCAACAGCCCCGCGCTCACGATGTCCCCCGCCGTGGCCACCGCGTGACACCGCTCATCCAACCGCTCCAGCCTCCGTCCTCCCAGGTGCTCCAGCGCCACCCCGAGCACGCTCGCCGCGCCCGCCACTCCGCCCACGTAGAAGTACGCCGGGACCGTCCAGATCCACAGCGGCTCCTTCAACACCGGCATGCCGTAGTAGCTCGGCGCCTCCGCGCTGTCCGGCCCCGACCGCGAGGGCACCGTGGGCAGCACGTCCATCCCATGCCGCGTGGGCTCCGGGTCCTTCACCCGCTGCTGAGCACCCTCGCCCTCCAGGATGCCCGCGCGCGTGTCGATGTTCCGCCCGTCCGCCTTGCGCTGGAGCCGATCCAACAGCGTGTCGTCGCTCATCCGCGCCCCTCCCGCCC
>NZ_RAWN01000241.1:0-12339 GCF_003668895.1 Corallococcus sp. AB045 | reverse complement strand
GAGGGGCCGAGGAGGGCCGCTGACGGGGCCGCCCGAGCGATGCTCCCGGCCGGTGGACAGGCCGCTTGAACCCCTTGGGGCACACGACTGCCCAGGCCGCGCTCCCATCAGGTGCGTAAGTATAAGTATAGCTCCAACTGGACGTGGGAGCCGGTGGCCAAGCAGTGCTTCGCACCCTCCGGCATCTGGATGGCCGTCGACCTGGCCGGCGGGTGTGCGCAAGGCCAATGGCCTATGGCTCGAGCACGAGCTTTCCCATTGCCGCTGAGCGCTCGAGCATTTCGTGGGCATGACGCGCGTCGGACAGTGGCAGGCGCTCGGCCACGACCGGGTGGATTTCACCACGGCGCAGCAGCTCAATCAGCGTGCGGAAGTCCTCCCGGAACCAATCCTGGTGGTGGATGCGCAGCTTCTGGATCCGGTAGGCGAGCACCCGCCGGCGAGGCGAGAGCAGGCCCCAGAGCGCGACGCCAACGGTCGCCGCGTACCACTCGAACACCGCTCGCCAGTTCTTGCGCCCATGCGCGAGCGTGGCATAGCGGCCGAACACGACGAGCCTGCCGCCGGGACGCAGGGCGCGGAAGGAGCGCAGCGACACCACGCCTCCGATGCCGTCGAGCACGGCGTCCACGCCGCTGCCGGTCAGCTCTCGCACCCGAGCCAGGAAGTCCTCATTGCGGTAGTCGATGGCCACCGCGCCCAGCCGCTCGACCGCGGCGCGGTTGCGGGCGGAGGCGGTGCCATAGAGACGAAGGCCGGCCAGCGCCCCGAGCTCGAGGAGCGCGGTGCCCACCCTGCCAGCCGCGCCGTGCACGAGCACCGACTCCCCGCGCTTCACCTTCGCCGAGCGGTGAAGCACCTGGTAGGCGGTCATGTACGAGAAGAGAAGGCTCACGACCTTGGCCGGGTCGACGTCCTCGGGCACCTCGACCGCGTACTTCTCCGGCACGCAGACGCGCTCCGCGTCGGCGCCCCACACCGTCAACGCGCCGACACGGTCTCCCACGCGCAGCCTCGAGCAGCCCGGTCCGAGCTCATCGACGATGCCGACGAGCTCGTAGCCGGGGGTGAATGGCGGCTTCGGCCCGCCCAGATACGTGCCGGCACGCAGCTGGGCATCGGTGAATGAGACGCCTGCGGCAAGAACCCTGACGCGGGCCTCGCCCGGACCTGGTCGCGGAGGGTCTTCCTCCACCACCTTCACGACCTCGGGCCCGCCAAAGTGATCGACGACGACACGCTTCATCGCGACCGTCCTTTCCTCGGTGGGGACAGCTCGCCACGACGTTTCCCATCGTCCGGCCACCTGCCATCGGCCCGGGGTACTGGGCGTCCATCGGTGCTTCTCGGGACAAGGGGGCTGGCGAGGAACCCACTGCTGCGAATGCCATCTTCGGGATGAACACAGACATCCCCACCAGGCTCCAACTCCTGGAAGCGCTCTTCAAGAAGTACAAGGTCGACTACCAGCGCCTGCTCGACAACACCGGCGGCGTCAGGAAGATCGACAACTGTGACTACGTCAGTGTCGGTGGAGACCTGAACAACATCACCCTGGGCAAGGCGCTCGTCGAGCCCCGGGACCGCAATGGCACCCCATTGAGCATGGGAATCAATCCCGGTGCGGATGTGACGTACGACAAGATCGTCATCTTGTAGAAGAGCAACAGAACCTTCCGGTGAGCGTCAAGGTAGTTGCCGCGTGAGAGGGTTCAGCCGATGTGCTTCAACTCCTGCACTTCCGGTGAGGGGTCGAGGCGAACGAGACCTGCGGGCGTCCAGTCGCGGGTGTCACGGCTCCAGCGCTCGGGATGACGTGCGCGGGCACGCTGATGCACCTGCTGGCGTTGGGCGAGCAGCGTGGCTTCGCGGCCGAAGTTCCTGTCGTCAACGGAGAGCTCCGCGTCAGACACCGACCCGGTGTCTGGCGCCGCCGCCTCCCAGCTCCGGCTCGGCGCGTGGATCCGCGACTGCACACCTGCGTCCGCATGGAGGGAGGCATACGTCGCACAGGACCACCTTTCGGCGGCGAACAACTCGCTGACGGTCGGGTTCTGGTCTGACATGCCCCCCGCTGCGCTCCGCGCGGCTCCCTCCAGAATCCAGGAGCAGTCCATGGTCCACACTTCGGGTATCCCTCGTCGCATCTCCCTCTGGGCAGGCGTTGCCCTGGCGCTGGTTGGCACTCTCACGGGCTGTGCTCCGCCAGGGCCGGAGGACTTGCCCGGAGAGCCCCAGGTGACCCTGGACTCACAATCCCAGGCACTGGCCTATCCCAACGGGAGCAGCCGGACGGTGGTGTCACGGCGCGTCGTCTACAAGAACGCCTCCGGTGACTACCAGGCGGCGCCGGGCTTCGAGCAGTTCCGCGCGGCCGGTGCCTCCGACAGCACACTGCACGCCATCCGCATCGCCCAGGTGGATGCCCCGAGCGTGCGCGAGGCCATCGTCTTCATGACCGCCGGGCAGAAGATCTCGAGCAGCGGGCACTCCAGCGGCGTGACAGGCCAGTCCTCCAACTGGGACGCGTCCTGCGACGGCGTCTCCTGCGCCAACGTGGTCCTGGATGGCCGCTCCCTGGCCATGAAGCTCAATGCCCTGGGCTGGTTTCCGGCGGGGAGGACGCACCTGTCCGTGGTCAACGACAACAACTTCGACCACCTGTTCGACAGCGACACGAAGCAGCGCATCGTCAACGGGTTCGTCCACTGGCTCCAGGCCCAGGTCCGACCCGAGACGCGGTCCATCTACCTGGCGGGGAGCTCCCGCGGCGGGTGTCTGGTGATGCGAATTGCCCAGGCGCTCCGTGCCAACACGGCGCTGGATGGCATCACCGTCTACGTGTCGTCGCTGGATGGCGTGTGCAGGAACAGCCAGGGCGAGCTGGGCACGTTCGACACCAAGGTGAACAACCCCGTGCGCCCCTGGGGCACGTTCTACGGCGCGTGGGCCACCAACCTGTCCTCCCAGTTCCCCCGCCGCGCGCGGCTGCACCTGTATCAGGTGGTGGGGGGCCAGGAGGTCGCGCCAGCCACCGGCATCCGAGCCTTCTCCGGGTACGCGGGCGCCACGCCTCCCTCGACGGGCACCCACCTGGACTGGGGCTGGTACAAGCAGACCTGGGTGAAGTGGCAGCACAAGGAGATTGGCAATCCGTACACCGACCCGAGCACGTCGGATCAGCCGCTCGCCATTTCAGAGACGATTGACGCGCAGCTCACCTGGCTGGACGGGCTGCTGTAGCGGGCCCGCGGTGGACTCCGAGTCACCCGCTGGTTACGAGAAGGAGCACCGCGCTGCCGCTTGAGGGCGAAAGCGCGGAACGCTCTGCGGAACCGGGGCAACTTCACATCTTGAAGAAGCGCCAGAACCAGAGCTTCTTCAGCCGAGGCAACCGCGTCAGCACCTCGGGGAAGCCCTCCAGCGCCATCGCGTCCAGATACAGCTCCTCCAGTGCCTCCAGCTCGCCGAACGCGTCTGGGAGCCGGGTGAGGTTGTTGCAGTAGCGGAGGCTCAACTTCTTCAGCGCGGGGAGGCGGCAGAGCTCCACCGGAAGCGTCGTCAGCGGCAGGCTCTCCAGGCTGAGGTTCTTCAGTGCCTGCAGCTCGCCAATGCGCGGGGAAATCTCCGCGATGTCGTTGGTATCCAGGTTGAGGCTCTCCAGCCCGGTGAGGGAGAAAACCTCCTCGGGGATGGCCTTCAGCTTCTTCTGCGCGAGCCCCAGTCGCGTCGCCTTCTCGCCCCGCGCTGCCTGCTCCTTCACGGCGGCGATGGCCTTCTCCACGGGGCCAAGCCGGGTGTCCGCCAGCAGAGGATTCCCCGCTCGCAGCATCGTGAGGAGCCCCTTCCGGTCCACCGTCGAGTCGGTGACGTCGCCCTCGTCCTCGTCCTCCACGGTGAAGGCCCCCGGCAGGAGCGCCTCGTGCGGCTCCAGCCTCCTGCGGGGCTTCTCCGTCGCGGTGAGTTTGTCGCCCACGAGCGCGTCCACGTCCAGCGGGCCCAACACCCAGAGGTGGTGGTGCTGCTCGACGAGGGCGCGCGCCTTCAGCCCACCGCCGACACAGAAGACGTCATCCCCATATGAGTCGCCGAAGAGCAGCCCCCGGATCCGGGCGTTGCCCGCGATGAACATGGCGGAGAACGTCGCCACGTTCTCCACTTCCAAATCTCCCAGCACCACCAGGAGGGTGTGGTCCGCCGCGTGGCCGTCCTCGAGCAGGCCCTTCAGCCGGATGCTGCCAGAGACAACGAGCGGCCGGGGGCCGATGACGAGCGAGTCGGCCTCCAGGTCTCCCTCGTGGAAGAGGACGCCCTTCTCGGAGACTCCCCGCCACCAGGAGGCCAGCTCGTGTCGCCATCCGGGCGTCCCCGCCGCCTCCACGTGGGCCCACACTTCTTGCGCGGAGGCATCCCTCCCCCAGTCCTGCTTCTCCACCATGTCCCGGTGCTCCCTTCCGGGAGCCATCACACCATGGAAGCGCAGTGAGGATCCCTCAGGAGCCCAGGAGGAACCGCGGCGCGACGCACGATGGGGCAGGCGAGGACATCCAGCGCGAACGTCCGGCGCAGCAGTCCCGCCCAATCCAATCGCGGCGTGCGCTCCATCGTCGACTCCACCGTCGCAGCCTGGGCCGGGCTCTCCTCCTCCAGCCCCGGCTCCGCCCCCGCTATCACCCTCTCCGGAGCCTGGCTGATTGCCACCTGCCTCGTGCTGCCACGGCTTCACACCTTTGCTGCCCGTGCGTTGAAGGACACGAAGCTGCTGGTGTCGATTCCCCATCGCGAGTCGCTCGTCATCTTCCCGGAGGGCAACGCGAAGGCGCGCGCGAAGATGCGCGCCCGGATCCGGGAGGTGGATGGCGAAGGGGCCAAGCCGCATACCTTCGAGTTCTTCAGCCTCTCCGCCGAGGGGGTGACGCCGTTCCGCGAACCCGCGAGCGCGAAGGCCGCACCTCCCTGAGATGAGGGCGGGGGATGGAATGGGAGCCCCGCGGCTTGCCGCTCGTGTATATGCCTCCGTGCTTCCCTACTCTGGAACCGACATGAGCACATTGCCCCCCTGCCCGAAGTGCAACTCCGCCTACACGTACGAAGACGGCAGCATCTACGTCTGCCCGGAGTGCGCGCATGAGTGGGCGACAGCCGCTGCCGTCGAGCCGGGGGAGGATAAGCGCGAGGTGCGCGACGCCTACGGCAACCTGCTGCAGGACGGCGACAGCGTCACCGTCATCAAGGACTTGAAGGTCAAGGGCTCGTCGACGGTGGTCAAGGTCGGCACCAAGGTCCGGAACATCCGCCTCGTTGACGGCGACCACGACATCGACTGCAAGATCGATGGAATCGGGGCGATGGGGCTCAAGTCGGAGTTCGTGAAGAAGGCGTAAGGAGCCGGGCTCCTTCCGATGTGGCTGTCGACTCTCTGCAACGCCGCCGTCCGGCGTGTCTCCTCCCCATAGGGCCAGTTTTCCCTGTGGACTTTCGTGAGGACGATATGAAGACGGCGACGTGTTTCCTGGTTCTTCTCTCCATGCTGGCGGTGGGGTGCGGCAGTTCCGACGAGGGCGACGGCGAAGGGGCCGCGCTCCAGCAGCTCTTCGCGCAGGAGCCAACGGAGGCAGGCGTTCCCGGGGACAACCAGACCGCTGTCTTCCTCTCGCTCACCTGTGGTGACGTGAACTGGCCGACGGACATCGAGCACTACCGGATGACCACCGCCGTGGACCGGGCCGCCCATCCGCTCACCGCCGGAATGCCAGCGAACATCTGGCCCTGCGCGTTCTGGATGACCCCGATGGAGCCGCCCGTCCCGGTCTCCGACCAGGGCCCCCGGAACATCCTCCTCCTGCAGAATCGCCGCGACAACGCGACGCCGTGGGAGTCCGGGCTGGGCATGCGCAAGGCCTTGGGCTCCCGCGCGGCGTGGGTCGGCGTCGAGGCCGGAGGACACTATGCCTACGGCCAGGGCACTTCCTGCGTAGACGACGTGTTCAACGCCTTCCTGGAGAACGGAACGCTTCCCCAGGAAGACGTGCATTGTCGCCTGGCCTTGCGCTGACCGGCGCTGTCACTCCGCGCTGGGCTTGAGCGGGGTGCAGGTCACGTTGGCGGGCACGGCCCACAACGCGTCACCCGAGACGCCGGAGTACGCCCGGAAGAAGATCCGGTTGCCCACGCGCGTGAACTTCGGCTTCGCGGTCAAGTCGGCCATCAACGACAGTGTGCTGATCCACGGCTTCCGCGTGCGCTACGCGCTGTAACCCAGAAGCAGGCCTGCTTCCTGAAACCGGGGAGGCAGGCCTGGTGGAAACGGCTCCTGGGGGGCGACAGAACGCCAAGGAAAGATGGGGGTCCTTGACTGGATCGTTCTAGGATTCGTCTGGCGAAGCTCCGTGATGCAGGCGCATTGCCTGGGGAGATGTCATGACGAAAGCCTTGTCGGCCTCTTCGAACAGCCGTTCGCGGCAATTCCTGACGCGCATCCTGGAGGAGCCAGAGCTGGTCGGCATCGTGCAGGGGTTGGAAGCCCCCGTGCTCTCCAAGCTCATCGACCACATCGGCCTGGAGGACTCCGGGGAGATCGTCGCGCTGGCGACGACCGAGCAGCTCAAGAAGATTTTCGACGAGGACCTCTGGCGAAGCGCGAAGCCTGGCAAGGACCCGACCTTCGACGCGGAGCGCTTCGGTCTCTGGCTCCAGGTGATGATGGAGGCGGGGGCGGAGTTCGCGGCGCGGAAGCTGGCGGAGCTGGACGAGGACCTGGTCACCCTGGCCGTCTGCAAGCATGTGCTGGTCATCAACATCGACGCGCTGGCCGAGCGGATATCTGGAAGCAGCCGTTCGGACGACGATGGCCTGACGGACAAGGCGCTCGAGAGCTGTCTGTATGAGGAGTTCTCCGAATACCAGATCATCGCCAGGGACCATCAGGGCTGGGATTCGCTCATCGCGGTCCTGGTGGAACTGGACAAGAACCACCATGACTTCCTGATGCGGATGCTGGACCGCTGCTGCTACATCTCCACGGAGTACATCGACGACAACGGCGGCCTCTACAACGTCCTCAACAGCGAGGAGATGCTGGAGTCGGACGTCGCGGCGGACCGCGAGGACCGGCGCGAGGCGGAGGGCTACGTGGCGCCCTCGTCGGCGGCCAGCTTCCTCAACCTCGCGCGCGTCACCCCCACGGAGGAACTCATCGCCTCACGCGACGCGGACCCCATCACCCAGTCCTACTTCAAGTCACTGGATCGCGCCGCCAGGGAGTCCGCGAAGAAGGGGCCCGCGCAGGCCCTGCCGCGGGGCGCGCCATCGCGGAAGGTGGAGAAGTTCCTCCAGGAGTTGCGCGAGGCGGAGGTGCTGGAGGCGCCGGCGCAGCCCCCGCTCCTCGCCGCCGGGGAGCCGCGGGCGGCGCACTCCGAGCCGCTGTTCAAGCTGGCCGTCCTCGCCGTGCGCGACCGCGAGCCCAAGGCCTACATGGACCGGCTGCGGGAGCTCGGCTACCTGGCCAACGTCCTCATCTCCGGGTGCGTCTACGCGGGCCGGGCGTTCCGTCCGTTGGAGGCGGCGGACGCGGCGGTGGCGGTCTGCAACCTGGGCATGGAGCGGCTGTTGCGCGACGCCGCTGGCGACCGGCCCGGCGTCCCCACCGTCGACGACGCCGCGGGCCTGCTGGAGCGCCAGGAACTGGTGAAGCTGTTCCAGGTGGGCTGGAGCCTCCTGCACCGCGACGTGCAGATGTTCACGGCGCGCACCCTCCAGGAGACGCTGGCCCGGATGGGGGAGGGCCTGCGCGACGTGCGGAAGTCCAAGGAGCTGACCCGCATGGCCGCCACGCTGAAGGCGGACGTCAACGCGGGCAAGCCCTGCCAGTCCCGAAGCCGGCTGGAAGGCCTGGGCAACGTGCTGGACCGCCAGGTCATCCTCGCGGTGAAGGGGCTCCTCAGCGAGTACCCCTACCTGACGCGCGCCATCTCGGGCGGCTCCAAGGAGATGGACAAGGGAGACTCGCGGTTCATCTTCACGCAGCAGCAGATCCAGGCGGTGCAGGCGTTCGTCCAGGGCATCGGCGCGCCCGCGAAGAAGGCGGGAGTGGCCGCGCCTCCGGTTCCACCGAAGGGCCGCTGACGGGGCCGCCCGAGCGATGCTCCCGCCAGTCACTCCCGATGGCGCTTCCACTCGTCGTACAGTCCACGCTCGTCCGCCGGGCGTAGAGGCCGCAAGGGGAGGGACTGGGCTTGGGGCCCGCGGGCCAACTGCGCGTAGATCTGCGCCGTGGAGAGGCCGAAGGCTTCGCCCTCCTCGTTGGAGTAAGCGAAATAGGCGCCCTGGATACCGCACAGGTGCATGGCGGCCAGACACATCGGACAGGGATGACCGCTGGCGTAGATGATGCAGCCGCTCAGGCTGGCGCTACCGAGGCTCTTGCTCGCATTGCGAATGGCCAGAAGCTCGGCGTGGGCGGTGGGATCCTTCGTTTGATTGACCTCGTTGACCGCGCGCGTGATCACCCGACCGTCGCGCACGAGCACGGCCCCGAATGGACGGCCACCAGACTCGACGTTGGTGCGGGCCAGGGCGATGGCCTCGCGCATGAACTCTTCGGGGGACGGCTCCATCAGCGACCTCCAGCGGCGGCGAGCATCTTGGCAATCGTAACCCTCTAAATGTTCGCCAGGGACACGGCTTCATCTCCTGCCGAGGTGCTCTAATCCCCTGCCATTTCATGCGAAATGCCAGAATGAATTTTAGTTGAATTCCAAATGGTCGGACCAGGAGTTCTTTGTCGAGACATTCGTATGATAGGAATCCAACTCCACTCGAAGTGGGGGATTCTTCGATGAAAGACGTGTTGAGAAGTCTTTGTTCCACCTGGGCTGGCGTCTTGCTTTGCGGCTGGAGCATGGCGGGCGGTGTGGAAGTATAGGACGGATAGGAGCCCTGTTGAGGGCGGCGGGCTGGTGAAGAGGGGTCAAGAAGGGCGGCTGGAGGGTGACGCGCGGGCTGTGCGCCGGGCCGGAGCAGAGGCCGTACCGCCCCTCGGGGCACATGCCGGCCCAAGCGGCCCAGCCAGGCGGCAGGCCGCAAGGGCGTGGGCTTCCAGGTCACTGTGGGCGCTTGAGCTCAACACCACACGCTCTGGGGTGGACCCTGTGCCAGGGCCAGCTTCGCAGGCCGCGAGGGCAATGCCAGGTGTTCCAGAATGGCGCGCCCCCCACCGGGGGCCGTCAGGTATGCCAGCACCCTCCTACGGCCTCCACACCGAGAGCAGGCGAAGACATCCAGCGCGAACGTCCGGCGCAGCAGTCCCGCCCAATCCAATCGCGGCGTGCGCTCCATCGTCGACTCCACCGTCGCAGCCTGGGCCGGGCTCTCCTCCTCCAGCCCCGGCTCCGCCCCCGCTTGAGGGAGCAGAAATGGCCGCACTTTCGCGCCTGGAGCGAAGATGCCGTGGAACCTTGTGAGGTTTGTCCGAGGCGGAGGCACCAGCGACGCCAGACGACGGAGGAGCTCCAGCCCGGTGAAGAAGAGGCGCGTAGTGCCGTCGGGCAGCGGATGCTTCATCCGGTACGCGAGGCGGCCATCCTCCATCCGCGACAGTCGCTCCAGCGCCAGCGCGCCACGCGCCCCATGGCGGCACAGCCGCTCCAGCCCCTGCCTGTCGTTGGCATGGGGGTGCGTATTGGAATGCAGGGAGAAGCCTTCCAGGAAGGCGCACCGGGCTGCTTTTGGGGTACGAATCAGGGGAAGGTCGGGAGTGACGAGGGAAAGGCGTGAGCGCGTGGCATGCCGTGCTCGAAGAGCTCCTGAAGGAGTCGGCAGCGCTCGGGTTCGACGGAGGCGTCGCAGGTGGAGGCTTCTCGCCGGAGCTCTTCGAGCGGGACGAGCGAGGAGCTCACCGGGCGAAGCGCCTGGGAGGAGTAGGCCCACGCGTTACCCACGCGATATGCGGGCTTCTCGTCCGCGTGACAGAACGCGCAGACGGTGAGGTCGGACTGGAACATGACCTTCGTGTAGGGCGCCTCGGGGGGCACGTCTGCTTCGATGGGGAAGGCCAGTTCTCCCTTGATGGAGCGGCCGGAGGCGTCGAGCTGGCTGAACTCGACGACCTCCGCTCCCGGGCCGTCGGGGACGACCGAGAGGATAAGGGGGCCCGAAAACAGGAAGATGCGAGGGCTGCGCCGGCCATGCGCGGGTTGCGCGCTGAAGTCGCTCTCCGTGGCACTCAGCCGCAGGGGCCGGTCCAGACTCTCCACGAGACAGGCCACGGAAGTGGGGCGGGGCAGGGAGTTGATGAGCGCCACCGCCTCCTCGATGGTTCCAGGGGCGCCCGTGGCACCGCCGGAGGGAACGCAGTCGCGGGGAGGCTCATCCGGGGGCTTTGAACCATTCGATGCGCCGCAACCTGCCGCCAGCACCGCCATCACCACCTGCACGAACGCCCTTTGTCGCCACCTGCGCCTCACGTGTGACCTCCAGGGAACATCATGTGCCCGTGGCCACCCCTGCGCGAGAGTTCCCAGCCCGGTTTCATTTTTGGGGGACCCCGAGGCCTCCGACTTCGGCCCTTTCCGCATCGGATGGGGGCGCACATCTGCGCCACATCAGCGCCGCGGGCAGAGCCAGGATCAGGTGGCGATGACTGCCAATAACGCCTGGAGGGATGGGCTGACGGAGTCTCCCAATGAGGAAGCGTAAACAGTCGCTGGTACGACCAGGGCACCCAGAGTGAAAAAGAAGATGAGGAGCCACCAGCCATTGCGGAGTCTGCCGACGCTATCTTTGAAGATGCTGATCATCAGAGCCTCCGACTCCAGGTGGAACGGGGCCCTGTCAGCAGCCTCTATTGCACCGGATGCTGAAAGAACAGAGACGTCCCGGTGCATCTGCCTCCACGGGTATTCCCACCCGCGCTCCTCCGCCTGCTCCAATGTCTCCAAGGATGGCTGGGAGGACGCGGAGTTGAGGAAGCTGGAGGAGGCCCGCCGAAACCTGGAGGGCACCATCGAGGACTCGAAGCACGCTTCTTGAGTCATCTACCGCGAGTCCCGCGACGACATTTGCGGATGACGGGGCGCGCCACCATGTCAGCTGGAGTGACCCCTGTGCAGGGGCCCGCTTCGCAGGCCGCGTCAGTGCCCGCCGGCACGCGGGTTGTCTCCGATATGCTGGATGTAATTCACGATGGCCGCGTTGCCGGCCGCGCTCTGGTGGTTCCCCCACCAGTGCGGCCGTACGAACGTGGGGTGATTGGACTGGTTCCGAGCCGGCGCCCCCGAGCTCCCATGGCGGTCGTGCCGGCGCTGGAAGTTGACGAGCGTATCGTGCTCGAGCTGCGTGAGCGTGTTCGCGATCCGCAGCTCGCCAACGAAGTGCGCCCAGGTGATCGTGTGCGCGCCGGTGAAGCAGAGCGCCATGCGCTTGACGTTGAGCGGCGTCCAGATCGCGGAGTGCATGCGCACGAAGTCCCAGTTGCTGGATCTGAAGTTCGCCGCCTTCAGCACGCGCTGGACGATCACGCTGCAATTCTTGACGAGGAAGCGATAGCTCGCACCGGAGTTGTTCTGGCGGTACGCCACGTTCGCTCCGTTAATGGCGACGTTGCCCCAAACGACCGCCTTGTTGCGGATCTCGTCCCACGCGGCGCGCATCGCCGGCTCCTGGATCCCGTTCGACGGAATGCGGATGATGTGGTCCGGCGCGTAGCCCTCGGCGACGAGGTCTTGCAGGACGTTGAGCTTGGGATCGGCCTGATCATGGCCCGAGTGCGACTGGTTATTGCCGGGGAACCAACTCACGTGTCGGTGCTCGTGATTGGTCGCATACGTTTGCGGCCAGGTGCCGTCGATGTTCAGGGACGCGTGCCCGGGGTAGCTCCTCCCGAATGTGACTTCGTTGTTGTTCCAGATGAAGACCGTGCTCATCACGCACCCCTGACAGCCGACGGGCATTGAATCCGCGCAGCTGATTTCAGGCGGAATTGTAGTCGATAGCTTGGGGGGCACCACTACTGGTATTCACGGGTTGTGCGTGTCCACTCCGCAGGTAGGGTCCACCGATGACCTGGGGAACAGCCCGGACACCTGGGGTATGAAGCTGACACGGAATGTCTGTGATTCTTGACAAGCGTAGAGGAGGGACTGTACCGCACCGAATTGTTGAGACACCAGGTTGGTTGTAATCAGGCCGCCTGCTTCGACTGCATCAGCGCTCGTCGGGCCTGACTCGGCGAGCGGAAATGGTGGCGCTCCAGCAGCCAGTGCTCGTTGTACCGGTGGGCCCACTCCAGCAGCGCCTGTCGGAGTGCCTCCACGGTGGAGAAGGTGCGCACCCAGAGCAGTT
>NZ_RAWN01000240.1:0-12360 GCF_003668895.1 Corallococcus sp. AB045 | reverse complement strand
CCCACCGGCAGGCCCGCCGACGTGCGCCCCAGCGGGAACACCACGACGGGGCTCCCCGTCGCGTTGAACAGGCAGGTGAACCCGCCAAAGGCCTCCAGGTAGTCGCGAGGCGCGCCGTCCACGTCCAACGGCGCCCCGAAAGGCGTGTGCGGCGGCGCGGCCGTCATCGCCACCGGCACGAGCCACGCGTCCCAGCCGGACAGGAAGTCCTCCAGCAGTCCGATGTGCACGTCCCGCCGGCTGAGCGCCGTGCCGTAGCCCGTCATGTCCACGCGGGTGCCCTGCACGATGGCCTTCGCCAGCAGGTCGCGCTCGTAGGGAAGGAACTGCTGCTGGTAGCCCTCGCGCACGGGCGGAGGCAGGGGCGCGCCCACCTCGGCGCCCTCCATTAGCCCCCACACCTCCACCAGGTCCGCGAAGTCCTGCCCCGGCGGCACGGCCTGATCCACCACGACGCCCTCCGCGCTGGCAGCGGCGATGAAGCGCTGGAACAGCTCACGCGTCTCACGGTCGGCCTGGAAGGGCCCCAGCGTGTCCGCCCACGCCAGCCGCAGGCCCCTCAAGGCCCGGGGCTTCGCCGCCCCCACCGGCACGACGGGCGGCACCTCCGGAGCGCGCGGATCCGCGCCCTCGATGAGGGACAGGATGAGCCGCACGTCCGCCACCGAGCGCGCCAGCGGCCCCGCGCACGCCATGTGGCGCACGTGGCGCGGCCCGCCCGGTGGGTCCGGGATGTGGCCGAAGGTGGAGACACGGTGCTCCGTGGGCTTGATGCCCACGATGCCGCAGCAGTGCGCCGGCTGCCGGATGGAGCCGCCAATGTCGCTGCCCACCTCGAATGGGGTGAGCCCCGCCGCCACCGCCGCCGCCGCGCCACCGCTGGAGCCGCCCGGCGTGCGCCCCAGGTCATGCGGGTTGTTCGTCCGGCCCCAGAGCGGCCCGTCCGTCTGGAAGTCCCCCGCGAACGGCGGCAGGTTCGTCTTGCCGAAGAGGATGGCCCCCGCCGCCTTGAGCCGGGCCACCACGGTCGCGTCCTGCGCGGGCACGTACTCCGCGAAGGCCGGGTGGGCGGACGTCGTGCGCAGGCCGGCGGTGCTGAACGCGTCCTTCACCGTGAAGGGCACGCCGTGCAGCGGGCCCCACAGCTCGCCCCGGGCGAGCGCCGCGTCCGCCTCTTCCGCCCGCTCCCGGGCCTGCGCCTCGTCCCACGTCACCAAGGCATTGAGCGCGGGGTTGTGCGCTCGTGCTCGGGCGAGGAAGGCGTCCAGCACCTCCACCGCGGTGACGTGACGCTCGCGCAGGGCGGCGGCCAGCTCCGTCGTCGTGAGGGATTCGAGCGCTCGTGCGCCCCCGGCGTGTCCGGACTCCTGAAGCGGGACAGATGACTTCATGTGCGTGCACTCCCCCCTGAGGCCGGCCCCGGCGGCGCGGCCCTCCCATGCACCCGGTTCTACCAATTCCTCAGCGCGCCCGGACCTGGGGAGCCGGCGACACCACGTAGGCGGACGCGGAGTCATCCACCTTCACCTTCGGTGGACGCCGGGACTCCTCGAAGAGGCGGTAGCCCGGCTCCAGGCCGCGCCAGAAGGCCTTGCGCGCGTCGGTGACGCCGGAGAGGGCCTCCAGCGCCGCCAGCCCCGCCGCGTCCAGCCGGCGTGGGAAGAGGTGCACCGGCACGTCGCGGCCCATGCGCGCGCGGGCCTCGGACACCATCACGTACAGCTCCTCGATGGGGCCGTCCTCGATGGCCAGGCAGCCGATGCTCACGCAGTCGCCGTGGATGTAGATGTCGCCCCCGGGCTTCGCGGCGCCCAGCTTGCGGTCCAGCGCGTTCGGGTAGCTCACCCGCAGGGACAGGTGGTACGCGCTCTTCGGGTTGAAGAGGTCCACCGTGTAGAAGCCCTCCGGGACCTGCAGGTCGCCCTGGGCCCGCTTGGGGCCCACGTCGCCGGAGGCCGCGCAGACGGGGAAGGTGCGCACCTTCACCAGCGGCTGGCCCGGCTTGCCCGCCCAGACCTCCAGCTCGCGCTCGACCTTGAAGGCCCGAAGGTAGAGCTCCTCCGGCGGCCAGGACAGCCCCGCCTCCTTGAACGTCTGGATGAGGCCGGCCGTCTGGCGCTTGCGGGCCGCCGCGACCCGGTCTTCCGCGTGGGCGCACAGCGAGGCCAACAGGACACCCCACGCGAGCAGGATCTTCATGGGCGGAATGCTCCTTTCGTGAAAACCGTTTGACGCCGGGCGGACGTCAATCCGGTCCCTGGGCAGCGGTGGGCGCCGAACAGGCTATAGGCACGGGGGCACCCCTGGCCCCCTGCTTCCCAAGCTGCTAGCAAGCGGTACGTGGGCTTTCTGGATGACGTTCAGCGCAACGGCGATGGAAACCAGGAGCCACCCGGTGTTCTCATCTCCAACGTGCATCATGGCGAGCAGGGGCCGCCGGTGTGCGCAGCGACTGTTGCTCCCCGCCCCGTGCCGTTCCGGCCTTTTGCTTAAGAATGAATGACTCCCTCGAGACCCTCCTCGCCGACGGCATCATCGACGCCGTCATCGGCCAGCTGAAGACGGGGAAGGAGGCGGAGGTGTGGCTCGTCCAGCACGCCGGCCAGGTCGTCGCAGCGAAGCTGTACAAGGAGCGCCACGAGCGCAACTTCCGCAACAACTCCGGCTACAAGGAAGGCCGCGAGGTGCGCAACTCGCGCACGCGCCGCGCCATGGAGAAGGGCAGCCGCTTCGGGCAGGCCGCCGCGGAAGAGGCGTGGAAGAACGCGGAAGCGGACTCGCTCTACAAGTTGCACGCACAAGGCGTGCGCGTTCCCACGCCGGTGCTGTTCTACGAGGGCATCCTCCTCATGGAGCTGGTGCGGGACGCGGAAGGCCAGCCCGCGCCCCGGCTGGTGGAGGCTCCGCCCCAGACGCCCGAGGAGGCCGAGGCCCTCTACATGGACCTGCGGGCCCAGGTGGTTCGCACCCTGTGCGCGGACCTCATTCACGGGGACCTGTCGCCCTACAACATCCTGATGAGCGGGTCCGGCCCGACCATCATCGACTTTCCGCAGACGGTGGCGGCGGCGCGCAACAGCCAGGCGGAGTTCTACTTCCGCCGCGACCTGGACAACGTGCGGCAGTTCCTGGAGGGCGTCTCGACCCGGCTGGCGGGCCGCGCGGGTGACACGGGCGAAATCTGGAACGCGTACGTGCGGCGCGAACTGACGCCGGAGTACGTGCCGTCGGGCGCGTTCCGCGAGGCGCCGCGCCGGCAGGGTGGCACGGGCCGTCAGTCCTCCCGGCAGGAGCGGTTCCTCCAGCAAGAGGAGGCCCGGCGCAACGAGGTCCGTCCGGCTCCGGCGCCCGTGGTGGAGGTGGAGGAAGGGCTCAGCGCGGAGGAGGCGGAGCTGCGCGCGCTGGAGGCGCTGGTGCTGCGCCAGGGTGGCGGCGAGCGTGGGCGGCCCATCGTCACGGCGAGCCCGCGCGATGGACGCCGGCGCGGTGGGTTTGGTGGCAAGCCGCCGCCGCGCACCGGCAATGCGCCGCGGCCCGGGAACGGTGGGCCCCAGCAGAACGCGGGAGCGCGCCCGCCGCAGGGTGGCGGCAACAACCGGCCCAGCGGCAACAACAACGGGCGTCCGCAGCAGGGCGGGCCGCGCAACGGCGCTCCGGCGCAGGGCGCGAGTGCACCGGTGGCGCAGGGCGATGCGCGCATGAACGGCCGGCCGCAGCAGGGCGGGCCGCGCAACGGCAACCCGCGCAGCGATGGACGTCCGCCGCGCCAGCCCAACGGCGAGGCGCGCATGAACGGTCAGCCGATAGGCGAGAACGCCCAGGCGCCGCGGCAGAACGGCCGGCAGCCACGCACGAACGGGCAGCCTTCTGGCGAGAACGCTCAGGCGTCGCAGCAGAACAGCCGGCCGCCACGCACGAACGGGCAGCCTTCTGGCGAGAACGCTCAGGCGTCGCAGCAGAACAGCCGGCCGCCGCGCATGAACGGGCAGCCTTCTGGCGAGAACGCTCAGGCGTCGCAGCAGAATGCCCGGCCGCCGCGCATGAACGGTCAGCCGATGGGCGAGAACGCTCAGGCGTCGCAGCAGAACAGCCGGCCGCCGCGCACGAACGGGCAGCCTTCTAGCGAGACCGCTCAAGCGTCGCAGCAGAACAGCCGGCCGCCGCGCACGAACGGGCAGCCTTCTAGCGAGACCGCTCAAGCGTCGCAGCAGAATGCCCGGCCACCGCGCATGAACGGCAAGTCCCGCGGCGGTGAGGCGGGCATGAACGGCCAGCCGAGCATGAACGGGCAGCCCTCTGGCGAGAACGCTCAGGCGTCGCAGCAGAACAGCCGGCCTCCGCGCATGAACGGCAAGTCTCGTGGCGGTGAGTCGGGCCCGAATGGTCCGTCGCGCCAGAACGATCAACGGTATGTCGGCGAGGCGGCAGTGAACGGCCAGCCTCACGGCGGCGAGTCGGGTGTGAACGGCCAGTCGCAACCGCAGAACGGCAACGGTCGGCCGCCTCGCAACGAGTGGCGCGCGAATGGGCGTCCGCAGCAGAACGGCGGGCCTCGCCAGGAAGATCCGGGGGCGCAGTCGCGCATGAACAGCCGGCCTCCGCGCAACAACGGCTCCTTCCAGGACGGCGCCCCGCAGCAGACCGGCGAGCCGCGCCAGAATGCCCGGGGTCCGGGCTCGGGTCCCCGCGAGGCGCGTGGCAACCTGCCCAACAACGGGCCCCGGACGCCCCGTCAGGGCCCGGAGCGCGGCGCGGGACGTGCGTCCCGGGGTTCCGCGCCCCAGGTGAGCTACGTGGCCCGTCCGCCCGCGGCCTCGTCCTCGAACCCCGAGACGGGCTCCTCCTAGCCTTCGGTCGGGGGAGCCCCCTGCCGGGCCTCCCCGCCAGCGGCGCACCGCGAAAACCTGTCCGACAGTCGGACAGGTTTGGAGGACGCGAGGCAGGCCCCGTCACCCACCGTAGTCGGGTCCCCCGGCGACGGCCGGACCGCGAAAACCTGTCCGACAGTCGGACAGGTTTGGAGGACGCGAGGCAGGCCCAGGCACCCGCCGTGGTCGGATCCCCCGGCGACAGCCGGACCGCGAAAACCTGTCCGACTGTCGGACAGGTTTTGAACCGCGCCGGCCGGGAGGCGCCGCGCCCTACTCCGCCTTCACCGGCGGCTGTTCGCGCGACAGCTCCTCACGGAAGAACCGGCTGCCCTTCGCGAGCGTCTCCATGTACGGGCGCACGTCCTCGCGGGCCTCCGGACTCAGCGCCGCGAACGGCGTCACGTGCGCGTCCGGCACGTAGCGGAACGTCAGGTTGATGCGCCGCGTGCGGAAGTCCGGCAGCTCCGGCGGCATCACGTGCCCCGCGCGCGTGTCCACCCGCTGCACCCGGTGGAACGTCTGTTCCTTCCACTGCGCCCCACCAAAGAGCTGCAGCGCTCCGTCATCCAGCCACTGCTCCAGCACCACCGCGTCCCGCTCTCCGGGCCGCGTGGACGTGACGAACTGGATGAGCGCGCGCTCGCCCAGGGACAGCGACGCCACCGGGCCCGGCTCGAAGTCCTTGTGCTCGCCCACGCGCGCGGTGTCCACCCAGCGCCCGTCCTCCAACCGGCTGCCGTAGAAGTTCACCAGGCACGTGTTGAGGTGCCAGCCCTGCGGCATGTCCAGGCCCCGGAACATCCGCCGCGCCAGCGCCTCCACCTTCTCAATCTGCCGCTGCAGCACCGCCGGGAACGGCTCCGCCTTCACGCAGCGGTTCTGCACGCCCTTCGGGGGCCGGTAGTAGTCCAGGCACGCGAACTGCCAGTTGCCCAGCCAGTACACCGGCCTGAGCAACCGCCGCTGCTGCTGGCCTTCCGGCGGTGGGAAGTGCTTCGAGTAGCGCTCCTCCCACAGCGGGTGCAGCGTGCCCAGCCACGCCAATATCTCCGAGCGGTCCGCCGAGTTCAGGAAGCTCGCGTTGTAGTGATGGCCCGGCGTGCGCTGCGCGGCCTTGCGCGCCAGCGGGGAACCCGGGCCCCTGCGGGGAGGCAAGGCCATGCGCTCAGGTCCTCACGCCTCGGAGGCGGCCACGTCCAACGCCAGTTCGATCATCTCGTCGAACGTCGTCTGACGGTCCTCCGGCGACAGGTGCTCGCCGGTGCGGATGTGGTCCGACACGGTGAGCAGGGACAGCGCCCGCGCGCCGAACTCCGCGGCCACGCCGTACAGGCCGGCGATCTCCATCTCCACCGCCAGGATGCCCATCTTCTCCAGCGTCGCGTTGAGCGCTTCCTGCGGGTGGTAGAAGAGGTCCGAGGTGAAGACGTTGCCCACGCGCACCGGCTTGCCGCGCTTCTCCGCCGCCTCCACCGCGCGCCGGGCCAGCGTGAAGTCCGCCACCGCCGGGAAGTCGTGGCCCATCACGCGCATGCGGTTCACGTTGGAGTCCGTGCCCGCGCCCATCGCCACGATGACGTCGCGCAGCTTCACGTCCGTGCGCAGCGCGCCGCAACTGCCCACACGGATGAGCACCTTCGCGCCGTAGTTCTTCACCAGCTCCGTCGCGTAGATGGAGATGGACGGCACACCCATGCCGTGCCCCATCACCGACAGCCGCTTGCCCCGGAAGGTGCCGGTGTAGCCCAGCATGTTGCGCACCGCCGTGACGGAGCGCGCGTTCTCCAGGAAGCGCTCGGAGATGTAGCGAGCCCGGAGGGGGTCGCCCGGCATGAGGATCACTTCAGCGAAGTCACCGGGAGACGCGGAGATGTGCGGAGTTGCCATGGAAGCAGAAGCCTTTCAGCGCCCGGTCGACAGACCGGAGGGAACACCCGTGGGAACGGCCACCGGCGTCGGTGCCGGCGCGGCGGGAGTGCACGGGTTGGGCAGCTTGCCCGAAGCCGCGGGCGCCGTGTTCACCAAAGCGGGGGCCTGCGCCTGGGGAGGCAGCCGGCGCGCCGGCAGCTGCACCGGCGGGGGGATGGGGCAGTGCGTGCACGGGCCCTTCAGCGGAATCACCAGCCGCCGGCCAATGCTCAGGAACGTGTTGCGCATCCTGTTGGCCTTCTTGATGGCCACCACGCTGGAGTTGTGACGCAACGCAATGCCACCCAGCGTGTCCCCGTTGCGCACCTTGTACATCATGAGGTTCTGGTCCGGCTGGAGCGCCAGCAGCGGCGCCACCCGGCGGCCCAGCTCCTGCGCGCGGCCGTTGAAGAAGCGCACGTGGAAGTGGTCGCGGTGCCGGCGCGCGTGTTTGATGAGTGAGTTGAAGCCCGCGTTGAACAGCGAATCCAGCCACACCTTGTCCTCGCCAATGGACAGCGCGTAGTCGTACAGGACCTTCATCACGCGCTTGTCCACGAGGATCATCTGCACGTCGGTGTTCACCACCAGCGAGCGGACCAGCGCCCAGTTCATGGCCACGTCGATGTAGCGCTCCCGCTCGCGCTCACGCACCGGCTCCGCGGTCGGGTAGTAGAAGCCGAAGTCCACATCGCGGCCGTTCTGGTGGCTCTTGTGCGGGCGCAGGTAGCCGCCGTCCTTGGTGGACAGGCGGTTGACACGCAGCGTGGGCACGTTCGGGTACTGCGCGCGCACCGCGCGGATGGCGGCGGCCACGTAGTCCACCGTCTCCTGCGTGCCGTAGGCGATGTCCGGCGACACCACGAGCCAATCCTTGTCATCCGGCACGCGCACGCTGTTGAGCTGCCGGCCGCTCTCCACGAAGCCGATGGACATGGAGCCCAGCGTGGCCGGGTCCTTCTTCCACGCCTCGGTGAGTGCCTCGTCGGACAGGTCGGCGGTGTACAGCGGCCCCGAGGGCGCGGCGGGCGCGAGCGGAGCCTGCATCTCGCCTTCCTCGCTCACGCCTTCGTCGTCGGTGGCCGCGGTGGCCTCGTCGTCCTCTTCCTCCGCGTCCACCGGGCAGGGGTTCTCCCGCACGGCGGCGGCGGTGACGACGGCGGCGACCTCCGCCGGGGAGGGCATCGCGACAGGGGCCCCGGACGCGCTCACCGCGGGCGTGGCCTGGGGCTCGGCCGCGGCCGGGGCCTGCGCGGGCGGCGTCGCGGCCGGCGTCTCCACGGGCGGCGTCGCGGGCGAGGCCTGCACCGGGGCCGGCGCCGGAGCGGGCGCCGGGACAGGGGTGACGACACGCGCGGCGCAGCCGGCGCAGAACAGGAGGATCAGGAGTGAGGAACGCACCGGGCCGCAGGATGGCCCGAGATGCCCGGGTCACCAAGCGCGGAGCGCGATTTTGACTGCGCGTGCGCACCCCTGCCTGCCTGCTTCAATCGCTCCGTGTGAAGCCTTCCGCTTCGAGCACCTGCGAGGCACGGCGAGGCGAGAGCACGTCGAAGGGCAGCCGCCGTCCGCCGCTCATGGACAGCACGCGCTGGTCCTTGCTCACCAGCCATGAAGCGCCCGCGCGGGCCGTCAGCTCCAGGAACTTCTGATCATCCCGGTCCCGGCACGGAGGCAGCTCCACCGGAGTGCCCTCACCGTCGGCGATACGCACGAGCGCGCCGTACGCGTCGCGCACCATCCGCTGCGCGTCCGCCGTCAGCTTGAACGAGGGATAGGCGAGCACCAGCGCCAGCTCCTTCAGCGTGTGCCGGTCCACCCACGCCGTCAGCGCGCCCGAACGCAGCGCCTGCGCCAACGGCCGCGTGAAGACGTCGTCAAAGACGAACACGTCCAGCACCACGTTGGTGTCCAGCACCACGGAACGAATGACAGGCGCAGCGGAAGGCGTCTTCACGGTGAAAGAACTTTCCATCACCAACACCGCGGACACAACCCTGTCGTTTCACGCGTCAATCACAATGCACGGAGGGTCCATGGCGGAAACCAGGAATAACCGACAAGAATGCATCTCGCTGAACCCCTCCCCCTGACCGGCCCCCGCCGGTGAAAGGTCTGTCCATGAAGCCCTCGCCCCGTTCGCTGTGTCTGACGTTGCTGAGCGCCGCTGCCCTGCTCGGCGGCTGTGGAGGCGAGGAGGCGCCCACGCCGCGGGGTGAGGGCGTCGTGGTGCCGCCGGCGCAGACGGAGGTCGCCGGCAACGGGCTGAGCGCGAGCGCCGCGTATTGCGACGACGTGACGACGTGGGACCCGGCCTGGGTGAAGTTCGAGACGGACGTGCTCACGCTCATCAACCAGCGCCGCGCCGCGGGCGCCACCTGTGGTGGTGTGGCGAAGCCGGCCGTGGGCGCGCTCACGACCAATGACAAGCTTCGCTGTGCGGCGCGCAAGCACTCCAAGGACATGGGCACGAACAACTTCTTCAGCCACACGGGCTCCAACGGCTCCACGCCGTGGCAGCGCATGGCGTCCGCGGGCTACAGCTACCGCAGGGCGGCGGAGAACATCGCCGCGGGCTACGGCACCGCGCAGGCGGTGGTGGACGGCTGGATGGCCAGCACCGGTCACTGCAACAACATCATGGACGGGGCGCTGACGCAGACGGGCATCGGCTACTACAACGCGCCCTCCAGCACGTACCGCGCGTACTGGACGCAGGACTTCGGCACGCCGTAGTTCCTCCTGAAGGGTGGAGGGCTATGCTTCGCGTCCCATGCCCTCCCCCTTCGCCGAGCACTTCCCCGCCCTGCGGTCCGGCTTCAGCTACCTGGACAACGCGGCGGGAGCGCAGGTGCCCACGCATTGCATCGACGCCATCCATCAATTCCTCTCGGGTGGAAGCTGCAATGTGGGCCAGCCCTACCCCGCCTCCCGCGTGGCCACGGCGCTCAAGGCCCGGGCGCGCGAGGAGACCGCGGAGTTCCTCCATTGCCGGCCCGACGAGGTGATGCTCGGGCCCAGCGCCACCGCGCTCACCTTCCAGGTGGGCCGGGCCGTCTCACGCCTCTTCCAGGCGGGCGACGAGGTGGTCATCTCCGAGCTGGAGCACGAATCCAACGCGGCCCCGTGGCGCGCGCTGGAGGCGCAGGGCGTGAAGGTGACGACCTGGCGCGCGAGCTGGCCGGAGGGACGGCTGGAGGCCTCCGAGCTGCGCAAGCTCGTCACGCCGCGCACGCGGCTGGTGGCGGTGTCAGCGGCGGCGAACTCCGTGGGCGCGACACCGGACGTGGCCGCGGCGGCGGAGGTGGCGCACGGCGTGGGCGCGTGGCTGTTCGTGGACGCGGTGCACTCCGGTCCGCATCACCTGCCGGACGTGCGCGCGTGGGGCGCGGACTTCGCGGTGTTCTCTCCGTACAAGGTCTTCGGTCCACACCTGGGCTGTCTGTTCGTGCGGCGCGAGCTGCTCGCGGGGCTTCCGGCGGACAAGCTGTGGTTCATGCCGGATGACGGTCCGCAGAAGTTCGAGCCGGGCACGGCGAACCACGAAGGCTGGGCCGGATGGTTGGGCTCGCTGCGCTACCTGCGTGAAGTGCTGGGCGGCGGCCAGCCGGGACGTGAGGGATTGACGCGGGCCTTCCAGCGCATCGAGCAACTGGAGCAGCCACTGCTGGAGGCCGCGCTGGAGCAACTGTCCCGGCACCCGCGCGTGCAACTCTACGGACCGAAGACGTCCGCCGGGCGCGTGGCCACCTTCTGCTTCAACGTGACCGGCGTGTCGCCGCGCACCGTGGCCGAGCATCTGGCGGAACAGGGCGTGGGCGTCGCGGCGGGGCACTACTACGCGACGATGGCCGCGGAGGCGCTGGGGCTCATGCCTGACGGCGCGGTGCGCGCATCGCTGCTCCACTACAACACGGCGGAGGACGTGGGCCGGCTGCTCGCGGCGCTGGATTCGTTTCCTTGAAATCAGCCTGTAGACAGCAGCCAGAGTCAAACCAGACACACCAAGGACCTGACTCACCCGCATTGTATTTCTCGAAACCACCGGTAGAGTGATTCGCCTCACCCCACGGCGCACGAGAAATCCATGCAACAAAAAGGCAGTTCCTGGCTGCTCTGCGTAGCATTGCCCTTCCTTGCCCTGCTCTCCGGTTGCGCCTCGGAGACGCGCCCGGTTGCGACGGGCAGCGTCCACGTGAGCACCCTCGCCCAGGACCTGGCGTCCTCCGACGTGGCTCGCGTGGAACTGGCCATCACCGGGCCGGGCATGACGCCCCTCAACGCCACGCTGGAGCAATCGGGTTCTCAGTGGACCGGGGTGATTGGCAACATCCCCGCGGGCGCGGACCGGACCTTCAGCGCCCAGGCCTTCGACGCGAGCGGCACCGCCATCTATGAGGGCCAGGCGACGGGTGTCACCATCCAGTCAGGCCAGACGGCGGTGGTGGTGCTCTTGCTCCAACAGCGCACCGCCCCCACGCCCTTCGAGAACAGCGCGCCTCGCATCGGCGGCATCTCCGCGTCCACCTACCAGGTGCGCGCGAACCAGACGGTGACGCTCAGCCTCTCGGCTTCGGATGCGGACGGCGATGCGCTCACCTATGCCTGGACGGCGGATGGCGGCGCCTTCGGCAATGCCTCCGTGGCGAACCCCACCTGGACCGCGCCCGCGACACCTGGCAACTACTCACTCGATGTCGTCGTCTCCGACGGCCGGGACGCGCAGTCCGGCGTGACGCTGCGGATCGCCGTGATCCAGGACACAGGGAACGCGAACGTGGCGGTCTCGTTCAATACCTGGCCCGTGGTGACACAGGTGAAGGGCACGCCGTTCGGGCAGGTGGCGCCCGGTGGCACCGTGACGCTGGACGTGACGGCAACGGACGCGGATGGCGACGCGCTCACCTACGCCTGGAGCGATGACTGCGGCGGCGGCTTCAGCACCACCACGGCTGCGCACAGCGTCTGGACGGCGCCAGCCTCCGAGCCCACGGGCGGTCAGTGCAAGGTGATGGTCGCGGTGACGGATGGCCGCGGCGGTAGCACCGCGGGCACGCTGCGGCTCAATGTCATCCAGCTCCAGGTGCCGACCCTGCCGCCCGTCATCGGGCAGGTGTTCCAGTCCGCGGCCGTGGCCCGGTTCGGAGAGACATTGCGCCTGTTCGCCACCGCGACGGATCCGGAGGGAGCGGCCCTGACGTTCACCTGGAGCGCCAGCGGAGGCACCCTGGCCACGCCCGTCACCACCGCGAATCGAAGCGAGATCGTCTGGATGCCTCCGGCGAATACGGGAGGTGCTGACATGACCCTCACGTTGGCGGTCGAGGACGCCAGCGGCCAGCGGACGACCCAGGTGTTCACGGTCCGGGTGGAGATCTGCATCCAGGCCGTCACCTCCCATCTCTTGACGACGAATGACTTCTCCACGCCCCTGAATGTGACCTACGGCATGGTGGGCGGCGGAGGCGGAGGGGTGACCCTGGAGACCGGTGGCACCGGTGCCGCGGCGGCGGGCAGCTTCACGTGGGGCGCCGGGGAGAACCTGGAGGTCTTCGTCGGAGGCGGCGGGGGGTATGGATAC
>NZ_RAWN01000239.1:0-12518 GCF_003668895.1 Corallococcus sp. AB045 | reverse complement strand
GGGTGGGGGGATGGGGGCGGGCGATGAGGCGCAGCCCACCGCGAGCAGCAGTCCCGCAAGTCGCAGCCAACTCCAGGGGCCATTCATCATCCCAAGCGCTCCTTGTCCGTCCTCGGTACTGGCTCCAGGTACATCCCCCGCGCCCGGAACGACGCATGGAACCTCTCGAGGATATCGAAGAGGACGCGCTCGTGCGCACGCGGAGTGTCGCTCGGCATCCGGTTGACGTGCAGGTGCAAGTCGCTTGCGGGCACCGCGTCGATCCCCTGTGACAGGCCTCCGCTCCGCTCGAGCTCCCGGAGCCGCGAGAGAACCGGCACCAAGCACTCCGACCGGCGGGGATTGCGCCGCATGGGGCTGATGCGATGGAGGAGCGCCACGGCCGAGCGCAGATCGTCCATCACCTCCCGCCAGAGCGTTGCTTCGACCACGGGCTCGAAGGGGTGGCTCCAAGACGCCAAGGCAGGAGCCCCTATCGCACGTTCCACCAGGGGCGCCTGTGTTTCATCTGTTACTTGAGTTCCAGACTTCGAGCTGTCACAGGGAGGCGTTTCACTCCCAGGGCGGGTCCCCCCCGCCCTCCTTGAGAAGGTGGACGCGATGAAGTGTGGAATGGCAGTGCGAAGCGCGGTGCTGGGCATGTCCGCGGTGGGCCTGATGGGCGCCTGTGGCGGCCAGCCGGAGCAGACCCCGGCCCCCGAGGGCGGCGACACGGTGACGACGGCGACGCAGTCGCTGGTGCCGGCTCCGCCCGCTCCGTTCGACAGCTACCTGTACATCGCGGGCAACCTCTCCGTGGGCAGCGCGGTGACGGGGAACACCGGCACGTCCGCGAACTACGAGGGCTACAAGCTCACCGTCCCGGCGCACACGCAGGTGGCGCTGGAGGTGACGCACCTGGGCACCGGCATGGGCGTGGACACCGGCCTGTACGTGTACGGCCCCAAGACGCAGTACGGCTACGGCTACTGGCCGCTCTACGGGGACGACGACTCCGGCTACGGCGAGCTGAGCAAGCTTCCGCTCGCGACCTTCAATCAGGCGGGCGAGTACCTGGTGGTGGTGGGCTGGAGCAACGGCCTGGCCAAGAACTACCGCCTCCAGGCCGCCTGCGTGGGCGGCGCGTGCGTGGCGAACCCCTCTCCGGCGCCGGCCAATGCCCCGGTGACGCTGGCGGCGTTCCCCCTCGACGGGACCCTCAACGCGGTGCTCGGCGGGGCCAACGCGTACCGCGAGGACATGTACTCGTTCCTGGACCGGTATGACTTCGCGTGGCCGTACTCGACGCACGCCTCGCTGGACGCGGCGGCGGCGGCGGTGCTGGCGCGCAGCGAGTACAAGGGCTACCGCAACGACCCGTCCCCGGGCACGTACACCTACGCGGCGTTCCTGCCGCGGATGTACCTGCAGTTCCAGCCGCTGCACCAGGCCATCCTCGACACCTACGGCGAGAGCGCCGCGAACGCGCAGGTGAAGAGCTACTTCCGCGAGTTCAGCACCGGCCCCAACGGCGACAACTGGCGCACGCTCAACATCATCCTGCTGCCCGAGTCCCGCCACGTCCTCGTGTACGAGCAGACCGCCCACGAAATCTGACGCGCGCGGCAGTCCCCTGAAAACACCACCGCCCTCCTCTTCGCGAACTTCGAAGGGGAGGGCGGTCTGTTCTTGAAGCGCTGTCCTGCCGGGTCAGCTCACGGCGCGTGGGCCGGAGCGGGCTCGTGCGGCGTGGGCGTCTCCTCCTCACCGCTGGACCGCTTCGCGTCCCCACGCACCTTCTGCATGAGGACGTAGAGGCCCGGGATGAAGATGAGGTTGACGATGGTGGACACCAGCATGCCGCCGAACACCGCGGTGCCCAGCGAGTTGCGCGCCGCCGCGCCCGCGCCGGACGCCGTCATCAGCGGCACCACGCCCAGGAGGAACGCGATGGACGTCATGAGAATCGGGCGCAGGCGCACTTCCGCCGCCGTCACCACCGCGTCCAGCGCGCTCTTGCCCTGCTCGCGCAGCTGCTCCGCGAACTCCACGATGAGGATGGCGTTCTTGGAGGACAGGCCCACCAGCATCACCAGCCCCACCTGGCAGAACACGTCGTTGGCGAAGCCGCGCGCCACCTGCAACCCCAGCGCGCCCATGATGGCCAGCGGCACCGACAGGATGATGACGAACGGGAGGCTGAAGGACTCGTACTGCGCCGCCAGCACCAAGAACACGAAGAGGATGCCCAGGGCGAAGATGATCATCGTCTGCCCGCCGGACTCCTTCTGCTCCAGGCTGATGCCCGTCCACTCGGACGACATGCCCTGGGGCAGCGCCGCCTGGGCCACCTGCTCCATGGCCTCCAGCGCCTGGCCTGACGACACGCCGGGCGCGCCCTGGCCGTTGATCTCCACGGAGCGGAACAGGTTGTAGTGCTTGATGACCTGCGCGGAGACGATGGGCGTCACCTTCACCAGCGACTCCAGCGGAATCATGTCCCCGGCTTCCGTGCGCGCGTAGAACGAGTTGATGTCCTGGGGGCTGTCGCGGAACTGCTGCTCGGCCTGGACGTACACGCGGTAGGTGCGGCTGGCGTAGTTGAAGTCGTTGACGTACTGGCTGCCCATGTAGAGCTGCATCACGCCGAAGATCTGTTCAATCGGCACGCCCAGCGCCTTGGCCTTCTGTCGGTCCACCTCCACGTCCAGGATGGGCGTGTTGGCGTTGAAGGGGGTGTAGACGCCGCGCAGGCGGCCCTCCTCGTTGCCCTTCTGCACCATCTCCTGCGTGGCATTGGCCAGGTCCTCCAGCGAGTGGTTGCCGGCGACGTCCTCCACGATGAACTGGAAGCCGCCGACACTGCCCACGCCGCGGATGGCCGGGGGCTGGAAGGGGATGACGCGCGCGCTGCCAATCTTGCCCAGCGGCCCGCGCAGCCGCTCCACCAGCGCGGCCACGGACTGATCCTTCCCCGTGCGCTCCTCCCACGGCTTGAGGGCCGTGAAGACGGTGGCGTAGTTGGAGCCGTTGCCGCTGGGGGAGAAGCCACCGATGGCGAACATCACGTTCACCTCCGGCTGGGCCTTGAGCACCGCCTCCACCTCCTGGAGCACCTTCTCCGTCTGGCTGAGGGCCATGCCCTCCGGCCCCTGCACGGAGATGATGACGTAGCCCTGATCCTCATCCGGGATGAAGCCCGTGGGCGCCGAGCGGAACAGCATCACCGTGGCGCCGATGCAGGCGAGGAACGCCACCAGCACGATGAGCGGGTGCACCAGCAGCTTGCGCAGCCCCTTGCCGTAGGTGTCACGCGTCCAGTCCAGCACCTGGTCCACCTTGCGGAAGAACACCCACTTGGGGCCGTGGTGGTGCTTGAGCAGCCGCGCGGACAGGGCGGGCGTGAGCGTCAGCGCGCAGAAGGTGGACAGCGCCACCGACGCGGCGATGGTGAGCGCGAACTGGCGGTAGATGGAGCCCGTGGTGCCCGGGAAGAGGGCCACCGGGATGAACACCGCCACCAGCACCACGGAGATGGCCACCACCGCGCCGGCCACCTCCTTCATGCCTTCGCGCGCCGCCTGGAACGCGTTGAGCCCGCGCTCCGCCATCAGGCGCTCGATGTTCTCGATGACCACGATGGCGTCGTCCACCACGAGGCCCGTGGCCAGCGTGAGGCCGAAGAGGGTGAGCGTGTTGATGGAGAAGCCCATCATGTAGACGAACGCGAACGTGCCCACCAGCGACACCGGCAGGGTGAGCGCCGTGATGAGGACGCTGCGCCACCCGTGCAGGAACAGGAAGATGACCAGGATGACGAGCGCGATGGCTTCAATGAGGGTGTGGATCACCTCGTTGACGGAGGCGCGCACCGCCAGCGTGGTGTCCGTGCCGGTGCGGTACTCCAGGCCCGGCGGGAAGGCCTGCGACAGGCGGTCCAGCTCCTTGATGACGCCGTCGCGCACGTCCAGCGCGTTGGCGGTGGGCAGCTGGAAGATGGCCAGGCCCACGCCGGTGCGGCCGTTGAAGCGCAAGAGGGTGCCGTAGTTCTCCGCGCCCAGCTCCACGCGGCCCACGTCCTTCACCGTGACGGCGCGGCCGTCGTTGTTGCGCATGAGCACGATGTCGCCGAACTCCTCCGGCTCCACCAGGCGGCCCCGGGCGCGCACGGCGATCTGATACGGCTGCTCGTCGCTGGACGGCGGCTGGCCCACCTGGCCCGCGGCCACCTGGAGGTTCTGCTCCTGGAGCGCGCGCACCACGTCCTGCGGCGTCATGTTCCGGCGCGCCAGCTCGGATGGATCCAACCACAGGCGCATGGAGAACTTGCGCTCACCGAAGATGCGCACCTCGCCCACGCCGCGCACGCGCTTGATGGCGTCCTTGAGGTTCACGTCCGCGTAGTTGGAGAGGAACTTCGCGTCGTAGCGGTTGTCCGGGGAGGACAGACCCACCGTCAGCAGCATCTGGCTGGAGGCCTTGTTCACCACGATGCCCGTCTGGTTCACCTGGGCGGGCAGGCGGGCCGCGGCGCGGCTCACGCGGTTCTGCACGTCCACCGCCGCCACCTCGATGTTGCGCGTGGGGGCGAAGGTGACGGTGATGGTGCTGGTGCCGTCGTTGCTGCTGGTGGAGGTGATGTAGCGCATGTCCTCCACGCCGTTGAGCTCCTGCTCCAACGGGATGGTGACGGCGGACTCCACCACCTCGGCGCTGGCGCCGACGTAGGTGCTGGTGACGGTGACTTGCGGCGGCGCCAGGTCCGGGTACTGCGCGATGGGCAGCGTCGGGATGGCGATGACGCCCACCAGCGTCAGGATGATGGAGCAGACGATGGCGAAGACAGGCCTGCGGATGAAGAAGTCGACGAACACGGTGTGGCGCCTCTCTTAGACGTGCCTGCTAGCGGCTGCCGCCGGTGGTGCCGCCGCCACCGGACGCGGTGCGGGGCGGCTGGGAGGATTCGCCGGTGTTCACGGTGACCTGCTTGGGGATGACGGGCATTCCGTCGCGCAGCATGTGCAGCGACGACACCGCGACGAGGTCTCCCTGCTTCAGGCCGCCCTCGACCACGTAGGACATGTCGCCCAACTGGCCCAGGGCCACCGGGCGGCGCTCCACCTGCGTCTTGCCGTCCTTCGTCTCCACCACCATGGCGAAGGGCTGGCCGCTCTGGCGCACCACCGCGAGCGCCGGAATCTGGAGCGCGTCCCGCGTGGAGTACACCAGCCGCGCCCGCAGCAGCTCACTGGGGCGCAGGCCCACCGTGTTGCGGAAGGCGGCCTTCACCTCCACCAGCTGCGTGCGAGGGTCCGTCTGCGGCGCCACGTAGAAGACGGTGCTGGAGAGGATGACCCGGCCCTGCTGATCCAACAGCTCCAGCTGCGTATCCGGCTTGAGCGACCGCGCGCGGAACGAAGGTACCGACACGCTGACCTCCAGCGCATCCGCCTGGGCCACCGTCGTGAGCGTCGTGGTGGCGCTCACGAAGTCACCCACGCGCACCAGCACGTCACCCATGGTGCCCGCGAACGGCGCGCGCACCACGTGGAACTGCAGCTGCACCTGGCGCTGGGCCACGTTCGCGCCCGCCGCGCGCGCCGCCGCCTCCGCCGCCTTCACCGCCGCCTGGGCGCGCTCCAGCTCCTGCACGCTGGCCAGTCCCTCGCGGTTGAGGGACTCGGTGCGCGCGAGCGTGCGCTTCGCCAGCTCCAGCTCCACCGCGGAGGAGCTCTGCTGCGCCTGCGCGCTGTCCAGCGCCGCGGTCTCCTGGCGCGCGTCCACTTCAATCAGCGGCGCGCCGGCCTCCACCTTCTGGCCGGGCTTCACCAGAATCTTGCGGATGTAGCCGTTCACCTGCGGCAGCACCGACACGCTCTGCCGCGACAGCAGCGAGCCCAGGTACTCCCCGGTGTCCCGCACCTCGTGCGGCGCCAGCGCCACCACCTGCACCTCGCGCGGCGGCGGAGCGGCCTTCGCCTCCGGCTTGCCCGAGCACCCGGCCACGCCAGCCACCAGCGCCGCGCCCCACACCGTCTTCGTCATCAGCGCCTTCAGGGGGCGTACCCTCGTCACCAGTCGCACCGGGCCTCCGTCAGGAACGCGTCCAGGCGGGCCTGGACGAGCTCGAATTCCCTCAAAACCAACGCGAGCTGCGCCTGGCGGAGGGCGGCTCCGCTCTGCACCAGCTCCAAGCTGCTACCTCGTCCCACCTCGAAGGCCCGGCGCGTGAGCCGGTCCGTCCGGTCCGCCAGCTCCAGGGACTCGGCGGCGGTCTTCAACAGCGCCTCGGCCACTTCCACTCCACGCCGCGCGCGAGAAACCTCCACACCCACGTTGCGGCGGGTGGCCTCCAGCGACTGGGCCGTCTGTTCTTCAATGCCCTTGCGCTCGCGCACGAGCCCTTCGCGCTGACCGCCCTCCCACAGGGGGACGGACAGCACCGCGGACACGTTCCAGGTGGCGAAGCGGCCAAAGCCGGGGTCGGTGGTGAAACCCACCAGCGTGCTGCTCAGTCCCAGGGTGGGCAGGTAGCCGGCGGAAGCCTGGCGCCGGCTCTCCCGGGCCGCGTCCACGTTGGCCCTCTGGGCCACCAGGTCCGGGCGGTTGGCCAGGTCCTGCAGCGGGGCGCACTGCTGGCGCGTCTGCTCCACCAGCCCGCCCAGGTTGAACGCCGGGTTGACGCCCACGCCGTGGTCCTCGCCCAGGGACAGGCCCAGCGACTCCCTCGTCCGGCGCAGCTGCTCGTCCCCGGCCACCAGCGCCTGCCGGGCCACCGCCACGTCCTGGCTCACGCGCACCACGTCCAGCTGCGTGCCGGCGCCCAGCTCGAAGGAGCGCTGGGTGATGGACTGGCGCTCCAGGGCCTGCCGCAGGCCCACGCGGTTGATCTCCGCGGCGCGCTCGGCGGCCACCGTGGCCACCAGCACCTGCGCCAGCCCCTGGGTGAGGCGGCGCTGCACGTCCTGGAGGTTGGCCACGGACGCGGACTCGGAGGACTTCGCGGACGACAGGCCCCGCCATGCCCCCACATCGATGATGGACTGGGTGAGGGACGCGGACACCGTGCCCAGGGGCGCGCTGGGACCCGCCACCCCGGTGCCGGTGTTGGAGCCGCCCACGAAGCCGCCGCCCGCGGCGGAGGGCACGTCCGGGTGGAGCACGTCCACGCCCACGCCCGCGGTGGCCCGCGCGTTGGGCAGCAAGAGGCCCAGGGACTGGCGCCACCGGCCCTGCGCTCGCGACACGCCGGCCTCCGCGTTGCGCAGGTCCGTGGAGCGCTGGCGCACCCGGGTGAGGGCGTCGTCCCACGTCTTCACCTGCTCCGGCGCGGGCGGGACGGGTGTGAGCATGGGGTCGTCCACCTTCGGCTGGAAGGGGACGGGAGCCGGCGCGGACGCGGCGGCGCTGGCTTCAGGCGTGGGCTGCTGCGGGGCCGGGGACGCGGACGGCGCCTGCTGCGCGGAGGCGAGGAGAAGGACGAGAAGGGCGCTGGAGGTGGCCATACTCTGGAGCGGCAGGTCTTTCCGGCAGGAGCGAGTGGTGGTACCCACCCCGGGTTCCCTGCGCGCGGTCAAGATGTAATTGACAACCGTTGTTGAATGCAATCATCTCTTACGCCCATGACCATCGCTGAGCAAGTGGCATCGACGCGACGCGCAGTGGTCCGGCTGCTCACCCAGAAAGTGGGAGAGCAAACGGATCGGCCGCTGATGCAACTGCTCGTGCTGAAGAACATCGGGATCCACGGCATCCACAGTCAGGCGCAGATCGCGGAGCGGCTGCTCATTGACGCGCCCGCCGTGAGCCGGCTGGTGGACCGGTTGGAGGAGGATGGGCTGGTGGCGCGCCGCGCGGGGGAGAACCGCCGCTGCGTGCGCCTGGAGATCACCGACGCGGGGCGCCGGGAGCTCCAGGCCCTGGAGCTCGCCGCGCAGTGGCTGGATGCCCAGGCGCGCGCGTACCTGGCGCCGCCGGAGGTCGAGGATCTGTCGCGCCTCCTGGACAAGCTGCAGACGGGGCTGTGCCAGCTGCTGGGCAACGAGCCCGCGCATCCGCCGCGCAAGGACGACCCGCCCTGCGGGCCGTCCACCTCCAACGACAACGGGTGACGACGGGAGGCGGAAGGCCCGGGCGCGATGCCCGTCCCGCCGCCGCCCCGCCGCCACCCGTGTGCCACGTCCGGGGGGGAGGAGGTGGTCCGTCGCGACTACCGGTGACGCGGGATGTTGCGGGCCACGTGCAGGGCCCACGCCTCCGCCGAGTCCAGCTCCGCGCGGGCCTCGGCGTAGCGGTCCTTCGCCGCTTCACTGAGGTCGTTGGCGAAGATGGCGTCGTGCAGCTCCTTCTGGGCGCGGGTCAGCCGCAGGCTGGTCTGAAGCCACAGCCGGGCCGCCATGCGCGGCGTAATCACCACCTGGGTGGGATCCCACACCTCCAGGGCGGCGTAGTCAGCGGAAGACAGCTCTTCGTAGTGGGGGGCCTGCTCGGTTTGTGCGTTCATGCCCGGATGTTCGCCACGGATTCCGGGCAGGGCATCCGGGCCGCCCGGGCAGGAAGACGGCCACTGGTGAGCAGTCGAGGACAGTTCCTTCATCCCCCGGGGTACTCGCCTTCCTTGATTTGCGGGAAAACTTAGTATAGTGAGGCTGGGGAATGCTTCCCACATTGCAACCATGGAGCGCGCGGGTGCCCTTCTCCTAGAATCCTCCGCTCCATTCGTGAAGTGAGAGGGATTACCTGGACCTGAACACCTTGAACAAGCTGCTCACCGTTGGCGTCCAGAACGGGGCTTCGGACATCCACTTCCGTCCTGGGGATCCGCCCATCTACCGGGTGAACGGCGTGTTGCGGCCGTTGAAGATGGAAAAGCTTCAAGCGGATCACACGAAGCAGGTGGCGATGCACGTGATGAACGATCCGCTGATGAAGGCGCAGGTGGACAGTGTGCAGGAATGCGACTCGTCCTACAGCCTTCCGGGCGTGGCGCGTTTCCGGGTGAACATCTACCGGCAGCGCGGCTCGCTCGCCTGCATCCTGCGCATCATCCCGGATGAGATTCCCAGCATCGACGGGCTGGGCCTGCCGCAGGTGCTGAAGACGATCGCGGGCAACGAGCGCGGGTTGGTGCTGGTGACGGGGGCCACGGGGTCCGGCAAGAGCTCCACGCTGGCGTCGATGATCAACCACATCAACCACACGGAGAGCCTGCACATCCTCACCATCGAGGACCCCATCGAGTTCATCTACAAGAACGTGAAGTCCTCCATCTCCCAGCGGGAGATTGGCCCGGACACGGCGAACTTCGCCATCGCGCTCAGGGCGGCGCTGCGTCAGGACCCGGACGTCATCCTGGTGGGCGAGATGCGCGACACGGAGACCATCGACATCGCGCTGAAGGCTTCGGAGACGGGCCACCTGGTGCTGTCCACGGTGCACACCACGGACGCGTCGCGCACCATCAACCGCCTGGTGTCGGTGTTCCCCGCGGAGGAGCAGACCATGGTGCGCATGCGCCTGGCGGACTCGCTCAAGGCGACCGTCTCCCAGCGCCTGTTGCCCAGGGCCACCGGCAAGGGCCGCACGGTGGCACTGGAGATCATGGTCCAGACGAAGACGGTGGAGCAGTACATCCGGGACGACCGCGCCTCGGAGCTCAAGGACGTCATCGAGAAGGGCCGCGACATGTTCGGCATGCAGTCCTTCGATCAGCACCTGACGCAGCTGTACCGCGCGGGCGACATCACGCTGGACACGGCGCAGAGCGCGGCCTCCAACCCGGCGGACTTCCAGCGCGCGCTCGAGTTCGACTGAGAGCGCACGCCGGAAGGTGACTGTCGCGGCCTACTTCTTCGCGGACGGCTTGTTGATGTTCGCGAAGAAGTCGTTGCCCTTGTCATCCACGACGATGAAGGCCGGGAAGTCGACCACGTCGATCTTCCACACGGCCTCCATGCCCAGCTCGGCGTACTCCAGCACCTCCACCTTCTTGATGCAGTCCTGCGCCAGGCGCGCGGCCGGGCCGCCGATGGAGCCCAGGTAGAAGCCGCCGTGCTTCTTGCACGCCTCCGTGACGGCGGGGGAGCGGTTGCCCTTGGCGAGCATCACGAAGCTGCCGCCCTCCGCCTGGAACTGATCCACGTACGCATCCATGCGGCCCGCGGTGGTGGGGCCGAAGGAGCCGGACGCGTAGCCCTCCGGCGTCTTCGCCGGGCCCGCGTAGTAGACCATGTGGTCCTTGAGGTACTGGGGCATGCCCTCGCCCCGGTCCAGCCGCTCCTTGATTTTCGCGTGCGCGATGTCGCGCGCCACCACCAGCGAGCCGGACAACGACAGGCGCGTCTTGATGGGGTAGCGCGACAGTTCCGCGCGCAGGTCGCTCATGGGGCGGTTCAGGTCCAGCTTCACCACGTCGCCGGACAGGTCCGTGTCCGTCGTCTCCGGCAGGTACTTCGCCGGGTCCGTCTCCAGCGCCTCCAGGAAGACGCCGTCGCGGGTAATCTTCCCCAGCGCCTGGCGGTCCGCGGAGCACGACACGGCGATGGCCACCGGGCAGGACGCGCCGTGGCGGGGCAGGCGGATGACACGCACGTCGTGGCAGAAGTACTTGCCGCCGAACTGCGCGCCAATGCCGGTGCGCTGCGTGAGCTTGAGCACCTCCTGCTCCAGCTCCACGTCGCGGAAGCCCCGGCCCAGCGCGTTGCCGGACGTAGGCAGCGTGTCCAGGTAGCGCGCGGAGGCGTACTTCGCCGTCTTGAGCGCGAACTCCGCGGACGTGCCGCCCACCACGATGGCCAGGTGGTACGGCGGGCACGCGGCGGTGCCCAGCGCGCGGATCTTCTGCTCCAGGAACGCGAGCAGGCTCTGCGGGTTGAGGACGGCCTTCGTCTCCTGGAAGAGGTAGCTCTTGTTCGCGGAGCCGCCGCCCTTGGCCATGAAGAGGAACGTGTAGGCGTCGCCGTCGGTCGCGTAGAGCTCGATCTGCGCGGGCAGGTTGTTGCCCGTGTTGACCTCCTTGTACATGTCCAGCGCCGCCATCTGCGAGTAGCGCAGGTTGGCCGTGAGGTACGTGTCGAACACGCCTCGGGAGATGGCCGCCTCGTCGCCGCCGCGGGTGAGGACGTACTGGCCCTTCTTGCCCATCACGATGGCGGTGCCGGTGTCCTGGCAGGAGGGCAGCACGCCGCCCGCGGCGATGTTCGCGTTCTTGAGCAGCTCCACCGCCACGAACTTGTCGTTGGGCGACGCCTCCGGGTCCTTGAGGATGTTCGCCAGCTGCTGCAGGTGCCCGGGCCGGAGCAGGTGCGAGATGTCCCGCATGGCCTCGCGCGTGAGCAGCGTGAGCGCCTCCGGCTCCACCTGGAGGAAGCTGCGTCCGCCCGCCTCGAACGTGGAGACGCCCTCCTTCGTGAGGAGGCGGTAGGGCGTCTCGTCCTTGCCAAGCGGCAGCATGTCCTGGAACTGGAAGTCACTCATCGCGGGCGGGTCTCTTCGAGAAGGGGTGGACGGGCGGGGACTCTACTCACGGGGCGGCGCGCGGGGCGGCACTTCGTAGAGGTAGACAGGCGTGCGGTAGAGGTCCTGGAGCCGCACGCTGCGCACGGGCGTCCAGCCGCGCAGCCCGAAGGTGTGGCTGATGATGCGAGCGCCTTCCGGAAGCTCGGCCGCGAAGCGGGGCGCCAGGCGCGTCATGAGGCCCGGGGACAGGTAGCAGACGACGCAGGTTGCGTCCTGGAGGGACGCGGCGAAGAAGTCCCCGCGTACCAGCGTGAGGTTTCCGCGGGGGAAGAGCCGCTGGCGCAGCCGGCTGAAGAGCCAGGGCAGCCAGGACAATTCATACGCGACGATGCGCGCCTGGGGGCAGTGGTCCGCCAGGTTGAAGGCCACGTCGCCCCAGCCCGAGCCCAGATCCACCACGGTGCCCCGGGTGTCCCCCGGGAGCATGGCCAGCAGCGCCCGCCGCACCCGGGGCGAACTGGGCATGGGTGGCGTGCCGGTGCGCAGCGTGGAGACGACGATGGACAGCACCCCCACGAGGAGCACCGCCCAGAGCAGCAGGAAGAAGAGGAAGGAGCCGGTCGCGCCCACGGTCAGCGCGCATCATCGCGCGGGAGCGCCCCGCGCGGGGCCCTACTTGCGAGGGTGGTTGCCGGCGTCCACGCGGACCACGCGGGGCGCGCCCGGGTCCGGCTGGGGGGTGACAGGGACAGGGACCGGCGTGGGCTGGTCAGGCTCGAAGAGGGCCCGGCCCAACACGAGGCACAGAGCCGTCCCTACACAGAGTGCCAGCACGTGGAAGTAGTACGCCATGGGACGAGGGTCCAAGCACGGACCATACCACCGGCGACCCTCCTCTGAAGGTGGGGGCCGGCGCGCCCCAGTTGTGTCCTTCCTGGCTACAAGCCCTGTCGGCAGGTGGCCGTCCAGGCAACAGCCCCCTCACCCGGTGTCAAACCTTCGCGGGCCATGGTTTTCACCCTGCGCCCGGGAGGCCTCAGACGGAGGGCGCGGACTCGGTGGGGGCCTGTTCGGGGACTGTC
>NZ_RAWN01000238.1:0-12762 GCF_003668895.1 Corallococcus sp. AB045 | reverse complement strand
GGCGGTGGCGGGCTGGGTGCTGGGGCTCGTGGGGCCGGGGACGCGCCGCGAGGGCCCGCTGGCGCGCTGGCGGCTGTTGGGTCTGGGGGTGCTGGCGCTGGCGCTGTACTTCCTCTTGCCCTTCGACATCCGGGGGTACGTCTACTACCTCAACACTCGCTACGCGCACCTGGCCGCGGCGCTGCTGGTGGCGAGCATGCCGGCCGCGCGCGCGGACTGGCGGCGTCCGTTGGGGCTCGCGGCGGCGGCGAGCGCGTTGCTGCTGGCCTTCGTGATGGGGCGCGGCTTCCAGCGCTTCTCCCAGGAGGCCCGCGAGTTGGAGGCGCTGTCCCAACTGGCGGCGAACCGGCCGAAGGTGATGGGGCTGGTGTTCGACCCGCGCTCCAGCGTGGTGCGCTTCCCCGTCTTCATCCACGCCGCGGCGGTGGTGGCGCGCGAGCGCGGCGGGGTGCCCAACTTCACCTTCGCCACGACGCCCCACTCGCCGCTGCGCTACCGGGGGGAGGTGCCGCCCACCTTCCCTTCCGAGTGGCGGCCGCAGGAGATGAACTACTCGACACAGGGCAGCTGGTACGACCACTTCCTGGTGCGCGGGGCGCATCCGTCGCGCGTCTTCGGCGCCCGGCTCCAGTCGGAACTGGTCATCGTGGGACAGAGCGGAGGGAGCTGGCTGGTGCGGCGGCGGTAGGGCGTGAAGTAGAAACCGGCGCATGAGCCCTGCCTCCACCGAGCCCCGTCCCCTGCTGGATGCGTTGCGAGCCGGCACGCCCCTGCCCGCCTTCCCGGAGGCGGACGTCGCACAGGCCCGGAAGCTCGTGGACGACGTGGGTGGCGCCACCGCCTCGGCCGTGGAGGCCCTGCCCGAGGCCCTGGCGGGCGCGGTGCTGGAGGCCGCCGTGCTTGAGGGACAGGCGGCGCTGCCGGAGGCCCTGTCCGCTTCGTCGGTGAAGCCGCTGGCCAAGGCCGCGAAGAAGGCGCTCTACCGGCTGCGCTCGCGCGGCGTGACCCCGCAGGAAGCGCCCAAAGAAGCGCCCCCGGCTCCGGCCCCGGAGACGCTGCCCACGCTGGTGACGGTGGTGTCGTCGGCGGGGCAGTACGGCCTGCTGCTCACGCGCGTGGTGCGCGGCGGCGTGGAGCTGCTCCAGGTCATCGCGTCGGATGAGCAGGGCGTGCTGGAGCTCACCCGCACGGAGCAGAGCCGGGGGGACATCCGCCGCATCCTCAAGCACGCGCTGAAGAACGGCTTCGGCATGGAGGTCTCCCGCGAGGAGGGAGCCCGGCTGCTCGCCGAGGCCGCGGCCCTCAACCTGCGCACCCGCACGCCCTTCCCGCCGGACCTGGAGGCCGCGCTGCGCCACCACGGTGTCCAGCCCCAGGAGCCCGAGCCCCTTCCCGCCCCCGAGCCCGACGACGTGCGCCGCGCCCTGGAGGGCGATCAGCTCCACGCGACGCCGGAGATCGCCGAGTGGGTGCCACCCGATGCGGAGGTGCGGGGCCTGATGGAGCAGGTGCAGGCGCTGGCCGGAAGCCCGCTGGCGTTGAGCGGGCCCCAGCGCCAGGAACAGATGCGGCAGCGCGTGCTGGACGCGGCGAGGGCCTTCTTCACGCCGGAGGTGCGCCAGCGCTACGCACGCCGCCTGTGGCGCATGGCGGCCTTCTTCGACACGACCGGGCGGGCTCTCCAGGCGGACATCGCCAGGGGCGAGGCGCGGCGCCTCTTCCAAGGGCTCGACGAGCCCTTCTCACTCTTCGCGGAGACACTCTTCGCCAAGGTCCTGGTCCTGGCCGCGGCGGGTGCCCAGGCCCAGGCGGCGCAGGGCGCCCCGGCCCCCGACGCGCCTCCTGCCGCCCCCACGGGCGAGCGGCGCAGCCCTGGCGGCCTCATCCTGCCCTGACGGTGCCCCTGAGCCGTCAGGAGAGGGCCCGCGCCCCGGACGCCTCGAAGGCGCCCCGGGAGCGGGCCCGCTTGCTTCAGAGCTGCTCCGTGCGGGCGCACAGGAGCAGGTCCAGGTTCTCCCGCTCCCAGGCGAGCGCCCGCTGGTAGTCGTGGAAGCGCTTCTCGTGCTCCATCAACTCCGGCGGGTGGATGCAGCGCCGGCCGTCCTCGCCCCGGCGGGCGCGGTAGACGTGGTGCAGCATCTCGTGGAAGACGATCCACTCCACGAAGTACCGGGGCACCAGCGGCTGATCCAACGCCGGGTGGATGCGGATGACCTTCGAGTCCGCCGAGTACGAGCCCATCTTGATGCTCTTGCGAGGCCCCTTCACCCGGGGCGCCGGCCCGTAGGTGATGGCCGCGTCGATGCGGCTCTGGAAGTAGCGCTCGTTGAGCCGCTCATAGATGCGGGCCAGGTCGTGGTAGCGCCCCACCGGGGACAGCCGCAGCCGCTTGCGCATCTGCGCCGGGGACAGCCGGCGGATGAAGATGCGGTTGCGCTCGATGTAGCGGTCCAGGAGCGCGCTGGCGTCCGGGTCCCCCTTGCGCACGAAGCTCGCGAGCGCCTGGAGCACGTCGTCCGGCGCCGCCAGGAACATGTGGTGCAGCCTCAGCCGCCACAGCGCCCGCTGGCGTTGGAACGTCAGCATGGTGTGGGTGTTGTCGTGGATCTCCACCGCCACCTTCCCCCGCAGCCTCGTGCGCAGCCGGCGCTCCAATACGCGCCGCCACACCTTCACCAGTCGGTTGGGCTCTGGGGCGACCGGGAGCTGCCGGGCCACCCTCCCCGCGGGGTAGGTCCTCTGTCGGATGATGTTCTTCTGCTTCTTCGCGCGAGCCATAGAGGGGCCGGAGTCTACGGACCCCTCTGACATGTGTAAACGCGCCCGCTTGGTGGAAAACCAAGGAATTCCAACGACTTAAGGGCACTCAAGCGTACCCGGTCCTACGTGTCCTCCGGGGGGTGCGGATGCCGCATACGCGTAAGTCGCCGTGCCAATTAGCGTCGCCTGCGGCATGGGACCCGGAGCGTCTGGAGTTCCCCGGTTACAGGTCGGACGTTGTAGGTCTCGATGCCCCGAGGTGCACGTCTTCCCGGGCAGGTGTACTGGACACGAAGCGGGCCGGGAGCCAGGGCGACCACCTGGTTGATGGGCAGCTTTCCGCCCCCCGGCCGGCCGAGCACGGTGCGCACCGGGGCCTCGAAGCGGACCTCCACGGTGGCGGGGGGTGGGGGCTCGGCCGGTTTGGCCGGGGCCGCCATCTCCACGGCCGGCGGGGCCGCGGTTTCGGTGCCCGCCGCGGCCACCGCGAGTCCTGAGTCTGGCGGGCTCGCGGCGGTGTCCGCGAGGGCGGGTTCAACGGGCTGCCGCGCGGCGGTGTCCGCGAGGGCGGGTTCAGCGGGCTTCGGCGGCGCGGCTTCGGCCGGAACAGGAGCGGGTGGCGTGGGCGCCTTCACGGGGGCCGTTCCCTGGGGACCGGGCCGCGCCGGGCCTCCCGCTGGAGGCCCCCTCATGGGCGCGGGGGGTGCCTGCGCTTCCGGACTGAAGAGGCCCATCATCCACGCGAGCCCCAGGCCCAGCACGGCCACGAGCACCACGCCCGCCACCACCACGATGGCGCGCGAGCGCCGGGGCGACCGGGAGGCGTCGAGCGTGTCGGGCCCCGCGTCGTCGTAGTCCTCGTCCTCGTCGACGGGCGCGCGCACGGCCCGCCGGGGCGGCGGCCTTCGCGGCGCCTGGAACCCGATGGTGGACTCGTCGTCGTCCGGGTCTCCGGTCGTGACGGGCGTCGGGTCCGTGAGGCTCACCCCGGAGGGTCCCGGGTCGGTGTTGAAGCGCTCGTCGTCTTCGGGTGACGGCCGCGGCGGCGGGCGGACGTTGCGAGCCCCGGAGTTTCCGGACGGGGCGGAGCGGTTCGCGTCGCTGGACGCGGAGCCGCCCCGGCGCGGGCCCGGAGGCTGAGACACGCGGCCGTCGTCTCCCATGCGGCGGGGACCGGAGGACAGCGGTTCGGACCGGCCGTCGTCTCCCATGCGGCGGGGACCGGAGGACAGCGGTTCGGACCGGCCGTCGTCTCCCATGCGGCGGGGACCGGAGGACAGCGGTTCGGAGCGGCTGTCATTGGCGGACGCCATGCCCGGCCGGCGCGGGCCAGGGGGCGGCGTCGTGGCGCGTCCCTCCGGCGTGCGACGCGCGGTGGGCGCGAACGGATCATCCCCAGCACCCGCGCCACGAGGCATGGCCACGCCGGACGACGGACGCCGCGAACGGTCTCCCCCGCCCCGCTCTCCCGACCCGGAGCGCGCGGTGGCCTCCGGAGGGCCGCGCCGCGCCGGTGCGGGCGTGGGCGCGACGGGCCGGGGACGGCGCGCGCGCAGCGGCACGGTGGAGTCGCCCTCGTCATCCTCCTCCTGCGCCTCCTCCTCGTCCCAGGCTTCCGCCTCGAACACTGGCTCCAGGTGGCGGCGCGGCGAGGGAGCGCCGGGCATCGTCCCGACCGCGGTGGACTCGCCGTCATCGTCGTCGTCGTCGTGGCCCGAGGGCAGGTCGCGCGGCCGCGCCATCTGCGTCTCCGGCTCCCCTTCTTCCGCGTCCCAGGCGCGCAGCGCCGCGGCCTCCGCCGTGGGCCTGCGCGCGGGAGGCCGGGCCACCAGCCCCACGGGCGTCAGCGCCGAGGGCCCCCGGGGCTGCGACGCAGTCCCGCCCAGCGGCAGGGTGCGCGCGCCCGTGTCCTCGTCGAGCGGCGACGTGCGCGACGACGTGTCCTCCACGTCGGACAAGGGCAGCGTGCGCGCGGCGGTGTCCTCCGCGTCGGCCAGGGGCAGCGTGCGCGCGGCGGTGTCCTCCGGCAAATCCGGCACCGGAGGCGGCAACGGCGTGCGCAGGGACGGCAGCGGCAGGGTGGCTTCGTGCCGGCCCGCGCGCTTCGCCGGGGGGATGTGGAGCACGGTGCGCTCCTCCTTCTCCCCCAACAGCCGCGCGATGTACTGCGCCACGTCCAGGCTCTGCTTGAGCACGCCGGACGCGAGGAACGCCGCCAGGTCGTCGCGCACGTCGGAGGCGCGCTGGTAGCGCAGGGTGCGGTCCTTCACCAGGCACCGCATCACGATGCGCGACAGCGCCTCCGGATAGTCAGGGCGCACCAGGTGCGGCGGCGTCGCCTCCTCGTAGCGGATGGCGTAGAGGATGCCTTCCGTGGTGGGGCGGTGGAAGGGCTGCTTGCCGGTGGTGATTTCGTAGAGCATCACCCCCAGGGCGTAGATGTCCGCCCGGTGGTCCAGCCGCTCCTGAGAAATCTGCTCGGGGGAGAGGTAGAGGAACTTCCCCTTGATGACGCCCGGCTTGCTGCGCTCCATGAACGCGCCGGCCTTGGCGATGCCGAAGTCGACGAGCTTCACGCGCCCGTCGTAGGAGATCATCACGTTCTGCGGAGAGACGTCCCGGTGGATCAGCTCCAGCGGGCGCCCATCCACGCCGCGGCTGAAGTGCGCGTGGTCCAGGCCCGCGGCGATGGCCGCGCAGATCTTCGCCGCGACGCCGTACGGCATGGACGCGCCGAACTTGAACTCCTCCGCGAGCACGCGGCGCAGGTCCACGCCCTCCACGTACTCCATGCAGATGAAGATGTTGTCTCCCTCAATCCCCAGCTCGTGCACCTGCACGATGTTGGGGTGATGGAGCTGGGCGGCGATGCGCGCCTCGTCCAGGAACATCTGGACGAACTCCGGCTCCTCGGAGAGGTACGGGAGGATCCGCTTGATGACCACCAGCGTGGGGTCCGGCGGCTTGTGCGCCAGGAACAGCTCCGCCATCCCGCCCAGCGCGAGGCGCTTGATGAGCAGGTATTTGCCGAACGGGGTGGCCGTCTGGGGCGAGCTCAAGGACGTGGAAGGTGTGGGCCGCGGGTGGAACTTTGAAGCGTGTCCGGAGCCTACCTGCATTCCCGCCCCGGGGGGAGCCGTCCGACCCGCCCGGCGTCGGACTCTAGGCAGGCCCTGCGGGGCACGCGAACTTTCAGGCCCCTGAAACACGACCGCCCCCCAGGGCATGAGGGCCCTGGGAGGCGGAGGGTGAAAGCGTCAGGCGGAAGGCGGATTACTCGGGGGCCGCCACTTCGCCCGGCAGGTCTTCGCAGCCCTGCGGGATGATGGTGTAGGTGTAGCGCTGGTTGGTGCCCGGCACGCCGCTGTCCCGGTCGTTGTCGCCGCAGCCGGTGATATCGGAGCTGCCGTTCGTGCAACCCGCGAACGTGTAGGTATCCCAGACACCGGAGATGCCGTTGGGGAACGTCACCGCGCCGCCATCCAGGGCCGCCTTCTGGAAGTCGCAGCCTTCGAACGTGCCGCCGTCGCTGAAGGTCCGGGAGCGGGTCTTGTCGTGGTAGACGAGGATGCCGCCGGTGACCTCGAAGCCGTAGTAGAGGGTGCCTGCGTCCTCGTTGTCCAGGCGCTGGAACTGGGTGGGCTGCGGGTTGGTCAGCGTGAGCGGACCCGCCAGGTGCACGCGCGTGCCCAGGTAGGCCGCGCTGTTCTGGGCCGCCGCGAGCGACGCCTGCAGATCCTCCGCCGTCACCTCGTTGGCCGGCGGCCGGGCGTCGACGCCCGCGTCAACGGTCTTGGGCGTGATGGCGAGCGGCACCGCAGGGTCACGCTGGTTGGCCAGGCGGTGACGGCGGCCGGTGAACGGCTCGTAGTTCGCCTCCGTGCCGAAGTAGCCCACGATGTCCACGGTGTCGCCGACCTGCGGGTGGTACGTGTTCGGCGTGTCCGTGTAGAACTTGTGGATGAAGAGGCCCTCCTTCGGGGCGGCCGGATCCGTCACCCAGAAGTACGAGCGCCACTCCGCACCGGTGCCCAGCTTCTCGTAGTGAACGCCCGAAATGACCACGTCTCGCAGCGTCGCCTTGTTTCCGAACGACAGCTTGCGCGCCGCGGCGATCTGGTTGGCGGTGCCCGCGTCGCCGGTGCCCGCGTCAGTGCCCGCGTCAGAGCCCGCGTCGGTGCTGCAGACGCCCGTACAGCCGGCGTCGGGGGTGGGAGTGGGGTTGTCGTCGTCACGACCGCCACAGCCGGCCGCGGTGGCCATCGCCGCGGCAGCCAGGAGGGCCGCAGCGCCCAGCTTCGTGCGCAGTTCCATATGAAATTCTCCGGGGGGTGAAGGGCGCCGAGGTGGTTGAGTTCCGACGCCGGTCGGGCTGAGGATTCAGGCCTTTATACCGGTGGGTCAGTAGGGCCGGCAAGGAACGGACCGAGGCCCTGTCCGTGACATCGTCGTCAATTCAGGAATAGGTGGATCATGCTGCCGCGCGACACATTTCTTAATGGGCTGAAGCCCACGCTCCACATCGCGCACCGCGGCGGAGCGCTGCTCGCGCCGGAGAACACGCTGGAGGCCTTCCAGCGCGCCGTCCACACGCACCGCACGGACATGCTGGAACTGGACGTGCACCTGTCGCGCGATGGCGAGGTCATCGTCGCGCACGACGACACGCTGGAGCGCTGCACCGACGGGGAAGGTCCGCTCGCGGCGCTGACGCTGGCTCAGCTGCGCAAGCTGGACGCGGGCCACCGCTTCACGCCGGACGACGGCCGCACCTTCCCCTTTCGCGGCCAGGGCGTGCGCCTGCCCACGCTGCGCGAGGTGCTGCGCGCCTTCCCGGCCCTGCGCCTCAACGTGGAGCTCAAGCCGGACGTGCCGGGCGCGGAAGCCGTGCTCGCCCGCCTGCTCACCGAGGAGGCAGCCCTGGGCCGTGTCTGCCTGGGCAGCGAGCAGGACGTCATCGCGGAGCGGCTGCACGAACAGCTGCCCGACGCGTGCCACTTCTACCCGCGCGACGCGCTGGCCGCGTTTGTCCTGGCGCTCAAGGCGGGCGAGGCGCCGCCGGAGGACGCGCGCTACAGCGTGCTCGACATGCCGCTGTACTTTGGCGAGGTGCGGCTGGTGGACGACGTGCTGCTGAAGGCCGCGGCCGAGCGCGGCAAGTGGATCAACGTGTGGACGGTGGATGATCCGGCGGAGATGGACCGGCTGATTCAGGAAGGCATTGGCGGCATCATGACCGACCGGCCGGACCTGCTCCGCCAGCGAATGGACGCCTCTGGAAAGCCGGGTTAAGCCTTCGGGCTCCATGCCCCGCTCCACCGCCCGCGCGCGTCCGGCGACGTCCCGCACCGAGCCCTCGACCAAGGCGCCGCCCCCGGCCGACGCCGCAACGAAGCCCGCCGCCCGCAACACGCTCAAGGTGAAGGTGCCGCGCGCCAAGCGCTTCGTGGCGCTCGCGGGCAACATCGGCGCGGGCAAGACGACGGCCGCGAAGCTCATCAGCCAGGGCTTCGGCTTCGAGCTCTTCGACGAGCCCGTCATCGACAACCGCTTCCTGCGTGACTACTACGGCGACATGTCGCGGTGGTCGTTCACGCTGCAGCTGGAGTTCCTCATCCGGCGCGTGGAGCACCACGAGCTCATCCACTCCGTCAGGAAGAGCTGCGTGCAGGACCGCACGCTCTACGAGGACCCGGAAATCTTCGCCAAGTACCTGCACGGCCTGGGGCACATGACGAACGCGGAGCTGGACCTGTACTACGAGTACTTCCAGCGGCTGTCGCGCCACATCGTGCGGCCGGACAAGGTCATCTGCTTCGACGTGCCGTCGGAGGAGGTGCTGCTCCAGCGCATCCGCACGCGCGGCCGCGCGGAGGAGAAGGGCATCGGGCGGCCCTTCCTCAAGGGCCTCAACGGCTACTACGCGGGCTTCCCCCAGGTGCTCCAGGAGAAGTACGGCGTGGAGTGCCTGGTGGTGGACGTCTCCAAGTCGGACATCCGCAAGGGCGCGGGCCGCGAGGAGTTCATGGACCGCGTCTCCGCATTCCTGGCCTGACGCGGCGCCAACTCTCGTGCGACGCTCGGCGGCGCCATGCACGACCTCAGCCCCAAGAGCCCGCGCGACTCCGAAGTGGTGATGACGCAGCTCATCCTCCCCCCGGACGCCAACAACCTGAACGCCGCGTTCGGCGGGAAGGTGATGCAGTGGATCGACATCTGCGGCGCCGTGGCCGCCCAACGCCACTGCCGTCAGGTCGTGGTGACGGCGTCCATGGACGACCTGCACTTCCACGCCCCCATCCGCGTGGGCTGGATTGCCCTCCTCCACTCGCGCGTGCTCGCGGCGTTCCGCACCTCGCTGGAGGTGGGTGTCACCGTGCACGCGGAGAACCCGCTCACCGGTGAGCGGCACCTCACCACCAGCGCGCTGCTCACCTTCGTGGCGCAGGGCCAGGACGGCAAGGGCGTGCCCGTGCCGCCGCTGCTCCTGGAGTCGGAGGCGGAGCGCCAGGCCTTCCAGGAGGCCGAGGCCCGCCGCGCCCAGCGCCGCAACCGCGGCCAGGGGGAGCAGAACTGGATGAAGGTGATGAAGCCCGTGGCCGGAGCCTGAGGGCTGGACGCACGAAGGGCCGGGGGCACGCCTGCCTGGCGTCCCATCCCGGCCCTTCATCCATCCTGAATCAGCGACAGCGGCTCAGGTGGTGAACGACGTCCCGCAGCCGCAGGACGACTTGGCGTTGGGGTTCTCGAACTTGAAGCCCGCGCCGGTGATGCTGGTGACGTAGTCGATGTGCGTGCCCGCGAGGTACTGGGCGCTCAGCGCGTCGGTGGCGATGGTCACGCCATCCTGCTCCCAGGTCTGGTCGCCGGCCTTCGTCTCCTTGACGAGGTTCAGGTCGTAGCCCAGGCCGCTGCAGCCGGAGGGCACCACGCGGATGGAGAAGAAGTAGCCCTGGAAGCCCTGGGCCTGGATGACCGTCTTCACCTGGGCGATGGCGGCGGCCGTCAGGACGACGGACGCGGAGGCGGCGGGCTGGGAGGCCGGCGTGGAGCCGGTGACGGCGGTAGAAGTATCCATGTGCTTCAATCTCCTCGTAGACGGCGCCTCATAACGCCCTGGCGCCTGAAAAGCCAAGGGACCTGACGGGCCCCTTCCCGGCTCAACAGAAGATAACCCTCATGCCCATCCCTGAAATCACCCCCGCCGAGCTGGCCCGGCGCCTGGCCGGCCCTTCCGAGTCACGCCCCGTGCTGGTGGACGTGCGCTTCCCGCACGAGCACGAGTGGGTGGCCCTGCCCGGCTCGGTGCTGATGCCCCTGCCGGAGCTGGAGGACTTCCACGAACAGCTGGAGTCCTTCCGGGGCCGCCCCGTGGTCGTCTACTGCCACCACGGGGTGCGCAGCCTGGACGGCGCCGCGTACCTCATCGACCGGGGCCTGGAGGCCGTGTCGCTCCAGGGCGGCATCGACCTGTACTCGCGCACCGTGGACCCTGCCCTGCCGCGCTACTAGAGCGCGGAGGCCAGGTCCAGCGGCAGGTCCGTCGTCTCGTCGGCCTTGATGGTGGCCTCGAAGGCGACGGGCTCCTTGAGCTGCTTGCCTCGCAGCTCCAGGCGCTGCTTGCCCTCCATCAGCTTGAGCGTGGTGCTGGCGCTGCCCATCATCTGGTTGTTCCGGTACACCGTCAGGCCCGGGGTCATCCCCTTGGGGGTGATCTTCAGCTTGAGGGTGCCTTCCTTGAAGCTGCGCTCGAAGGTCTTCAGCTCACCGGGCTGGCCGAACGCGAGCTCCTCCGAGTCCTCCAGGTAGATGCCCTGGGCGTCGTTCTCCAGGATGAGCGTGTCCTGCAGGTGGGCGCCCTGCACGCGCGTGAGCGGCGCGGTGCCAAGCATCGTCACCGGCTCCGGGCTGTTGCAGCGCTCCGTGTGCCGCACGGACACCTTCACCGGCTGGTTGGTGTTCACCGTGAGCCACACGCCCTGCGCATCCGCGGCCTTGGACGTGAGCGCCAGCATGATGGGCTCGCGGAAGAGCACGCCCATCGCGAGCAGGCCTACGACCAGGCCCACCGTCACCAGTGAGCGCACGCTGCCGCCCCTGGGCTTCACCGGCTCCGGCAGCGCGGGGCCGCTGGAGCGCGACGGACGGCGCTCGCCGGAGTCCTCGTCGTCCACCGGCGGGGCCACCGGGCGCGCGCGCGGAGCGTCCACGCGGCTGGAGGTGCGGCGGCGCGGCGGCTCCACCGCCGACTGGCTGGTGCTGGTGCGGCGGCGCGGGGGCGGCGGCGCGGGCGCGGGCTCCGTCTCCGGATCATCGTCCGGCGGCGGCAGGCGCGTGCGCTCGTCGTCCTCCAGGTCCATGCGGTGCACGCCCGAGCGCGAACGCATGGGCTGCTCCGACACCGGCACCGCGCGCGACGCCGTGCGCCGGGGCGGAGGGACGTCGTCCACGGACTGGCTGCGCAGGTCCGAGCGCGAGTTCGTGCGGGCAATCTGCGTCGCGTTCGGGTTGCTGGCGGACGTGCCGCGCCGGACCGCCGGCTCCGACACGCTGGAGCGGCGCCGGGGCTGCGGCTCCACGCCGGTGAGCGACGGCGCGTCGTATTCGTTTGGATCATCCGCCAGCGCGGGCGACATGCCCGTGGCGCGGCGGGGCGCGGCGCCCGTGCGGGTGGCGTTGCCTCGCGAGCGCTCGCGCGACTGCGAAGGCGACTCACCCGGCGGGGCGTCCCAGTTCATGTCCGGGGGCGGCCGGGGCGGCGCGGTGTTGGAGTCCTCTCCCACGGGCACGAACTGGCCCTGCTGGAGCTCCTCGTTCAGACGATCCGCGAAGAGCGTCTTCATCAGCTCCGAAATCTGTCCGGAGGTGACGAGCCAGCGCTCGTTGACGAGCAGCTCCTCCAACGCCGTCTGGAACTCGCGCGCGTTGTCGTAGCGGTCATCCGCGCTCTTGGCCAGGGCGCGCATCACCACGTGGTCCATGTCCCGGGGCACGTCGGCCACCTCGGACGGGGACGGGATGGAGCACTCCATGGCCGCCTGCAGCGTGGCCAGCTCCGAGTCCTTCTTGAGCGGCCGGTGCCCGGTGAGCATCTCGTACAGCACCAGGCCAATGGCGAAGATGTCCGCGCGCCGGTCCAGGTGCTTGCCCGCGGCCTGCTCGGGCGCCATGTACGCGAACTTGCCCTTGATGGCGCCGGACTTCGTCATCGAAGCCTGGTCCGCGGCCTTCGCGATGCCGAAGTCCACCAGCTTCACCGAACCATCGAAGCTGATCAGGATGTTCTGCGGGCTGATGTCGCGGTGCACCACGTTGAGCGGCTGGCCGCGGTCATCGTTGCGGCTGTGCGCGTAGTAGAGGCCTTCACACGCGGACGCGACGATGCGGATGGCCAGCGGACGGGCGATCCACTGGTTCATCCCGCTGGCCTTGCGCATGACCCGGCCCAGGTCCTCGCCGTGGATGAACTCCATGGCGATGTAATAGGTGCCGTTGGCCTCGCCGAATTCGTAGACCTGCGCGATGTTCGGATGGTTGAAGCGCGCGGCGATCAGCGCCTCGTTCTTGAACATCTCCACGAACTCGCGGTCCTCCGCGAGGTGCGGAAGGATGCGCTTGACGACAAGCTCCTTCTGGAAGCCCTCGATTCCGGTCTGACGCGCAAGCCAGACTTCGGCCATGCCGCCCGTGGCGAGCTTCTTGAGGAGCTGGTATTTCCCGAATGCTTGAGGGTTCATCCCGGGGACTCCCCGGGGGGAGCAAGCTTGGTGGAAGGTGACAGGGGAGCGCATCTTAGGGGACAGCCGCCCATGAGGCAAAGCCGCACGACCACCTTGCTGGGGTGGGTCGTCATGACCTGCCTGCTGGCCCTGCATGCCGCCGCGGCCCCCGCGTCGGATCAGATCCAGGTGGAGCGGCGCGGCGAGCTGCTCTCCCTGTCCTGGCGGGACGCGGAGGACCAGCTGAACGGCGTCCTCACCCCCGCCGTCCCCCGCCCCGGTG
>NZ_RAWN01000237.1:0-12778 GCF_003668895.1 Corallococcus sp. AB045 | reverse complement strand
CGAGGGCGGTGGGGGCGTCGCTGGACGCGCTGGTGGAGGGCCGCGCGGCGCCGCCGCAGTGGGTGTCCACGGATGAGCTGGGCGATTTGTCCGCGCGTACGTGGCTGCTCTATGAGCAGTTGCAGGAGCTGCCCCGGGCGCTGAGCTCGTCGGCGGGGCACCTGGCGAAGGCGGGCACGCGGCTGACGGAGGCGAGCGACCAGCAGAACCGCACGCTGTCGCGGCAGGCGTCGGCCATCCACCAGGCGCGCACGACGGCGCAGGAGATCCAGCAGATGTCGAAGCTGGCGGCGAGCCGCGCGGGGAGCGTCCTGCAGGTGGCGGAGCGCGCCGCGGCGATGGGCAAGCTGGGCGAGGAGTCGCTGGCGGGCACGGAGCAGGGGCTCGACGACATCCGGGGCCTGACGCACGGGTTGAATCAGCAGGTGGTGGACCTGGGCACGCGCGCTCGCGAGGTGGGCCGGGTGTCGGAGGTGGTGAAGTCGCTGGCGGACCAGTCGCACATGCTGGCCATCAACGCGGCCATCGAGGCGAGCCGCGCGGGCGAGCAGGGCCGGGGCTTCGCGGTGGTGGCGCGGCAGATGCGCGAGCTGGCGGACCAGTCCATCAAGGCGACGGGCCAGGTGCGCGGGCTGCTGGAGGGCATGGAGACCGCGACGGGCGAGGCGGTGGTCACCGCGGACAAGAGTTCGGCGGGCGTGGAGGCGGCGCTGGTGCCGCTGCGCAAGAGCGGCGAGCGGCTGCGGGAACTCATCAAGCTGACGCACGAGTCCGCGTCGGCGGTGCGGCAGATTGCCGAGGCCGTGGCGCAACAGCATGCGGGCGTGGATCAGCTGTTCAGCGCGGTGAGCGAGATGGACGAGCTGATGGCCGCGACGCTGCGGCAGTTGGGCACCACGCAGGAGGCGGCGACCGCGGTGGCGCAGGCGACGGGGCAGGTGTCGGAGCTGGCGGAGCGGTACGTGTCGTAGTCTGGCATTCCGTCTGCCATTGCATTAGCTTCCCCACCGGTCGAAAAACGGCGGACCGGTTCGGTGAGCCCCGGTCACTTCCATGGTGGAAGCACTTGTCCGTCTCCTTCGGGATTCAGGACCCCCGGCCCTTCGAAGGCATTCGTGTGCCTTCGCGAGGCCCACCATGAAGCTGAATCACCTTGATCTGCAGGTCCCCGACGTCCAGGCCACCGCCCGCTTCTTCACGCGCTACTGCGGCTTCACGCCGCACGCGAAGAACCATGACTCGCCCGCCATCGCCATGCTCGGCGGGGCGGATGGCTTCGTGCTCATCCTCCAGCGCCGCAAGCGCGACTCCGACGTCTTCCCCGAGGACTTCCACGTCGGCTTCCTCCAGGACTCCGAAGCCCCCGTGCTCGCCTTCCATGAGCGCGTGAAGGCAGATGGCCTGGAGGTGTCCGACGTCATCCGCAACAACCGGGGCACCCTCGTCTACTGCCGCGCCCCGGGCGGCATCCTCGTGGAGGTGAGCTGCCGCCCCTGAAAAGGGTCAGCCGGTGCTCTGCAAGGTGGGCTCTTCCCGGGACGTGGACCTCCACTCCCGGGAGTGCCAGTCGAGTTGCTGGGGACGCGGCAGCTTCCATTCGAGCTGACGCATCCGGGGAAGCTCGACGGGCCTCGGCCGCGTGGCCGTCACCTTCCCACTCACGATCCGGATCAGGCGCATCAACTGGTCCCGGTCGAGACGGATGCGCCCGTAATGGGAGAGCTGAATGGCCTCCAGCTCCGCCGCATCGATGCGGGAGCCATGATGGGCAACGTAGCGCGCGAGCCGGGGTCCCAGTGCGTAGCGGAGCTTCCTCGCCGTGAGCAGGGACCGGACCACACAGAGGCCCTCGTAGGGGTTCTCCTCCAGGTTGATTTCGAGCACCTGCTCGCGCACCGCACGGAAGAAAGCGTCTCCGTACACCTGACGAGCACGCCCCTTCCGGGTGTCCAGCTCCGCTGTGACGGCCTCCACATTGAGGAAGGTCGTCCTCGGCAGGTGCGCGAAGTCCCCTCCGGGAACGAGCCTCTGCTGGAAGGCCCACGTGGACTCCAGGGTCCAGATGTCCACCGGGAGTTTCTGGACCTGGAGGCGCAGCCCCCCGAATCGGTTGACCCGGACCAACTCCCGAGCGAACGCCTCCCGGAGCGTATCCCCCGTCGCCCCCGCCACGACCAGGTCCACGTCCCGGGGCGCCGCCGTCGCCGACACGGCCAGCAGGTCCCGCAGCGTGCCGCCGAAGACGAAGACCTGCCAGTCATGCTTCCGGAAGACGTCCAGGAGCGTCCGCATCGCGCCGTGCCACGGATGCGGCACACGGGTGACGAAGTCGCTCAGACGCTTGCGCAGGACCCGCCGCGGGTCGTGGAGGATGGCGCTATCCGTGGGTGAGCTGCGCATGGAGGCTGCAAGCGAAGGTGTCTGTCATTCCACAGACGTAGTCGGTCACCAACTGGATGCGATGGTACAGCGGAGGAAGGCTCGAGTTCTCGCAGGCGGACTCGAACGCGGTCCGGTAGTTCCTCGACAGCAGGTTGTAGACCTTGCCTTCAGGGCTCTTGTTGAACTTCTTCCAGTCCTTGCCCGCGGTGTCCATGGGGACCGGACATCCATGGGCCCCCTCCCAGAAGATGTCCATCAACCCATGGATGACCCGGCGGCCCAGGGTCTCCAGCCGGAGCGTCTCCGGGGCGTTGTAGACGCGCTCGCGCCCGAAGCGCTTGCACACCTCGATGAGCCGGGACGCCCCACTGGCACCGATGAGGTCTCCCTGCTCCAGCGCCTCTCCCTGCATGAGCCGCGCGTAATGCCGCTGGAAGGCCGCGAGGATTTCCCGCTTGGCGTGACCAATGACCATCGTCCGGAAGTGCTGCGCGAGGGCCTCGTCCCGCGCCCGCCCCTCCAGCGGCGTGTCCGCATTCTCGATGTAGTCATGGACGCTCTTGAGGACGGTCTTCGCCATGCCGGAGTCGTCGTGCTTCTCCAGGAAGGCTTCGACCTCCGGCCAGCTCACGATGCCCTTCTTGACCCCGTCCTCGATGTCCACGGTCGCGTAGACCATGTCGTCACAGGCCTCGACGAGGTACGCGATGGGGTTGCGCGCGATCCCGGTTCCGGTGAGCGACCGGACCCTGTCCACGAGGCGCTGCTCCGAGGCGAAATAACCGGGCTTCTTCCTGTCGGCGGGACCGGTGTCGGACGTCTCATCCGAGGCCGCCGTGTATTTCATCGCGGCCGACAGCGTGCCCACCGTCAGGTTCAGCCCGTAGGAATCCGCGAGCAGTTGAAGGCGCGACACGATGCGCAGCGTCTGGGCGTTTCCCTCGAACCGCAAGAAATCACTCCGGAGCTGCCCGGCACGAACGGTGGCGGTGTCCGCCTCATGAAGGAGCCCCTGCCCCTCTGCTCCGAAGTGCGTCCGGAACCAACTGCCGATGGCCTCTTCGCCCGCATGGCCGAACGGGGGATTTCCCAGGTCGTGAATGAGACCGCACGTCGCCGCGATGGCTTCGATGTCGAGCACCTGCTGGCTGGAATCGAGGTGGCCCTCGCGCAACATCCAGCGGGCCGCGCCACGCGCGAGTCCCCGGGCCAGCGTCGAGACCTCCATCGAATGCGTCAGGCGCGTCCGGACCGCGTCGTTCGGCTCCAGCGGAAACACCTGGGTCTTGTCCTTGAGGCGCCGGACCGGAGTGGAGAAGACGGTCCGGTCATAGTCCCGATCGAACTCGGACCGGCCATCGTCCTCCAGCGAGGCAGAGGCCCGTCCGCCCTCGGCCTCGCGGATCCGCGTGTCACACAACAAGGTCTTCCAATCCAGCCCCATGATGTCCCCCTTGGTTCGACGATGTCGCCGAACCTAGCGGGGAGGTCTGACAGGGGATGACCCGACGCGTGCCCTTCAGCCGCTCCGCGCCATGCGGAGCGGCGCCTGTTCTCCGGCGTCCTCCATCGGCGGCACGTACGGCCAGCCCTTCAGCGGCCCCTTGCCCGCCTCGCGCGTGAGGTAGTCCGCCGCGATGTTCGCGCTCTCCATGATGGTCAACAGCCCGCTGCCCGGGTGCGTCCCTCCGCCCACGAAGTACAGCCCCTCCACCTGCGCGTTCTTCACGCGGGGCCGCAGCGGACCCAATTGCATCCAGGTGTGAGACAGGTTGAACACCGCTCCCCGGAACACGTTGAAGTCGTCCCTCCACGTCTCCGCCGTGAAGTAGCGCTCCGCCTTCACGTGCTCTCGCAATCCCTTGATGCCCACCTTCTCCAGCATCTTCGGGATGCGCTCGCGCAGCGTCGCTTCCGTCTTCGCCCAGTCCACCGGGCGCGCCGTGTTGGGCGTGGGCACCAGCACGTACAGCGTGGAGTGCCCCTTCGGTGCTCCCGTGCCGTCCGTCACTCCCGGGTTGCACACGTAGAAGGGCGGATCCTCCACGTCCACCGTGCGGTCCTCCAGCGCGTCCTTGTCCGTGCGCCTCGCACTCTCCGACAGGTAGATGAGGTGGTGCGGCAGGTCCGCGTACGTCGTGTCCAACCCGTAGTACGCCATGAACGTGCTGCACGAATACTTCGCCCGCTCCAACGCTCCGTCCGACAGCCTCGAGCCCTCCCGCAGCTCCGGCGCCAACAGCTTCTGGGCCGCGTACGCCAGGTCCGCGTTCACCACCACCGCGTCCGCGTCCAACACCTCGCCGCTCGCGAGCTTCACCCCCACCGCGCGCCCGGCCTCCGTGCGCACCCGCTCCACCGCCGTGCCCATCCGGAACGTCACGCCCAGGTCCTGGGCGCACTTCATCATTCCTCGTGACAGCTCCCGGAAACCGCCCTGCACGTGCCACACGCCGAAGCACAGCTCGATGAACGGAATCACGCTGAACACCGAGGAGCACGTCGTCGGGTGCAGCCCCAGGTACTTCGACGGATACGCCAGCGCGTACGTCATCCGGTCGTCGTGGAAGAACGAATCCAGCTGCCGGTAGAGCGTCTGCCACGGCTTGAAGCGCAGCGTGGGCGCGAGCCGCCAGGGCGCGTAGTAGTCCAGGCTGCCCGCGTTCGTGCAGATGAACTTCTCGTACGCGAGCGCGTACTTCCGCCTCCCGTCCTCCATCCACTCCTGGAGCGCACGCCCCTTCCCCGCGCCGAACTTCTCCAGGTCCTGGCCCATCCGCTCCAGGTCCCGCCGCGTGTCCAGGTGCGTGCCGTCCCAGAAGTGCACGCGCGTGTTCGGGTCCACCGGCACCAGCGTGACGTAGTCCTCCAACTGCTTCCCCGCGCGCCAGAAGATCTGCTTCAGGATGCCGGGCAGTTGGAGGATGGACGGGCCCGTGTCCACCGCGTACTCGCCGTCCCGACCCAGCGTGAGGCCCTTCATCCGGCCACCGGGCACCGCGTCCTTCTCCACCACGGTGACCCGGAAGCCCTGCCCCGCGAGGTTGATGGCGGCCGTCAGGCCTCCCGGGCCCGCGCCCACGACGATGACGTGCTGAACCATGTGCCTCACGATGCCCGGCCCCATGCCGCCTGGCGACTGTCCCCTGAGGACGGCCCGCACGAAAAAGCGTTTCCGTCCGGGACTCCGGGCGCTCCGCCGAACGTTGGCTCCAGGCCGGACCCGCTCCCTTCCCCGGGAGCGTTCTCTGGAAGACGGGCCTACATCCTGAATCCCCAGGGTGCCCTGCCTCCTGTAGCCTGCGACGCGCATCCATGAATCCCCCCTCGGAGGCCCGCCCACAGGAAGTCCTGCTGTTCACCCTGGAGCGGCAGCGCTACGGCCTGCCCGTGGAGGATGTGCGCGAGTTGGTGCGCGCCGCGCGCCTCACGCCCCTGCCCCGGGCCCCCGACGTGGTGGCGGGCCTGCTCAACCTGCGCGGCGAGCTGCTGCCCGTGCTGGACCTGCGCCGCCGCTTCCGCCACCCCGCTCGCGCCCTGTCCCCCATGGACCACTTCATCGTCGCCTCCACCGGTGGACGGCTGGTGGCGATGCGCGTGGACCGGGCCGAAGGGCTGCACGTCGTCACCCCCGAGGAGTGGGACCCGTCTCCGCGGGAGCTGCCGGGCGTGGGGTACGTGGCCGGGGCCGCGAAGCTTTCGGACGGGCTCGTGCTCGTGCACGACCTGCGCTCCTTCCTCTCCGAGGCGGAGGCCCTGCAACTCGACACCGCGCTCGGAGTGCTTCCGGAGCCTGCTTGATTGGCGGCGTCCTCCCCCCGGGATTCAAGGAGGTGCTCGCCCTGGTGGAGGAGCGCGCGGGGCTCGCCGCGCCCAGCTGCCTGGCCGCCGCGCTGGAAGGCATCCAGCGCGCCATGGCCCGCGCCAACCAGGACAACGTGGAGGTCTACCTGCGCGCGGTGTCGTTCGACAACGCGCTCCTGGACGACCTGCTCACCGAGCTCACCATCGGGGAGACGTACTTCTTCCGCACCCACGAGCACTTCGACCACCTGCGCCGCGTGGTGCTGCCGGAGCTGCGCGAGCGCCGGGGGCAGGAACACCTGGTGCGCGCGTGGAGCGCGGCGTGCTCCTCCGGCGAGGAGCCCTACTCCATCGCCGCGCTGCTGATGGCCGAGGGCTGGGAGGACCACATGACGGTGCGCGCGACGGACGTGTCGCGCACGGCGCTCCAGCGCGCCCAGCAGGCCCGCTACACGGACTGGTCCCTGCGCGGTCCCTCCGCGGACCGCATGCGTCCCCACCTCAAGCAGGAGGGCCGCTTCTACTGGCTGTCGCAGGACGTGAAGCGCCACGTGCAGCTGGGCTACCTCAACCTGGCGCTGGAGACGTGGCCCTCGGCGGAGAGCGGCCTCTGGCAGCTGGACGTCATCTTCTGCCGCAACGTCCTCATCTACTTCAACCGCGCCACCATCGAGGGCGTGGCGCGCAGACTCCATGCGTCGCTGGACGACGGCGGGTACCTGTTCACGGGGCCGTCGGATCCGCCGCTGGGGGACTACGCGCCGCTCGAGCCCGTCCTCACGGAGTGGGGCGTGCTGTACCGCAAGCCCCTGGCCGGCTCGAACGCCGGGCACTTCGTCCCGCTCCAGCCCCTGGCGCCACTGCGCGCGGATGGCACGCCCTTCACCGCGGGCACGCCGGGTGCGGCCTCTGGCGGACGTCCCGGAGCCGGGGTGTTCCCCGCGGCGGCCCCGGGCGCATCGGCGTCGCCGGGGGCCCGGCCGTCTCCGGCGGGAGGCGCCGTGACGGGACTGCCCGCCGCCGGGTTGTCCTCGACCGCTGGAGCGGATGGAGCGACCGCGGGGGGCTCCCCACCGTGGACGTCCGGGACCGGCACGCCTGCTCCGGGTCCCGGCTCCTACGGCGGCGCTCCCGCTCCGGGGACTCCGGCCGCTCGCACCGGTGATGCGTCCACGTCCGGGACCCGCACCCGCTTCACGCTCAGCGTGGAGGCCCTGGAGGCCGTGCGGGTGGCGCTGGCTCGCGGCGACTGGCGCGAGGCCGCCCGGCGGGCGGGGGCCCAATCGGCCGACCCGGAAGGCGCCCTGGCCGCGGTTCGTGCACTGGCCAACCTGGATCCGCGCGCGGCGCTGTTCGCTTGCGAGGAGGCCGCGGTTCGTCACCCACTGGTCGCCGGTCTGCGGTATCTGGAGGCCCTGCTGCTCCTGGGGCAGGCGCGGCTGTCCGACGCGGAGAGGTCCGCCCGGCAGGCGCTCTACCTGGAGCCGGGGCTCGCGGTGGGCCACCTGCTCCTGGGCCATGTGCTGCGCCGGCAGGACCAGTCCGCCGCCGCCGCCCGGGCCTACCGCGAGGCGGAGGGGCTGTGCCGGAAGCTGTCGCCAGAGGCGCTGGTGCCGCTGGCGGAAGGTGAGCGGGCCGGAGCGCTGGCGGACGTGGCCCGCGCGGAGTCGCGGCGCCTGGAGCGCACTGAAGGCTAAAGAGGCGAGCGGATGCCGAAGCGCGAGGGAAACATCGACTGGGACAAGGCCCGGGCCCGGCTGGAAGCGCTGGAGCGCGCCACCGAGGCGCGCGACTCCTTCACCGACGAGGCGGCCCTCGCCGCGCTCGACGCGCGCGCCCTCTCCCTGGCCCGCCCGGCGGAGGTCCCCGTGCTGCCCGGCAGCCAGCGGGAGATGGTGCGCTTCCGGGCCGCGGGCCAGACGTATGCACTGGAGTCGCGCTTCATCCTGGAGGTCATGCGCGCGCCGGAGCTCACCCTGCTGCCGGGCGCGCCGCCGCTCTTGCGCGGCCTGACGCTCTTGCGCGGAGAAGTGCTGCCCGTGGTGGAGCTGGCCCCGCTGTTCGGCCGGCCCGCGGCGCAGGGCACCGGCCCCGTGCTGGTGGTGGGCACGGCCCGCGCGGAGCTGGGCGTGCGCACGGATGAGGTGATGGAGGTGGCGGTGCTGACGGTCACGGAGCTGTTGCCCGCGCCCCCCTCCCTGGAAGAGGAAGCGGGCGCGCTGGTGTCCGGCGTCAGCCCCGACGGCACGCTCGTCCTGGAGGGAGAGGCCCTCCTCGCCGACGAGCGTCTCGTGTTCGAGCTTTCCGAAGAAGGAGTCGCATGAGCATCGGGAATCGCATCGCGCTGGGCTTCGGGCTGTCCCTGCTGGTCCTGCTGATCATCGCTGGCGTGGCCTTCCAGGGCGCCCAGCAGCTCACCACCACCACCGAGGGCCTGCTGGAGGCCCACAACAACTACAAGCTGCTGCGCGAGGTGCGCGCGCTCGTCGTGGACGCGGAGACCGGCCAGCGCGGCTTCATCCTCACCGGTGAGGAGACCTACCTGCGCCCGTACCAGAACGCCATGGCCGAGCTGCGAGCGGACCTGGACGCCCTGCGCCCGGCGATGGCCCGCTACCCGGATCAGCGCACCCGCTTCGTGAAGCTGGAGCCCCTGGTCCTGAACAAGCTGGACGAGCTGGCCGACACCATCCGCGTCCGCCGTGAGCAGGGCTTCGAGGCGGCCCAGGCCATCGTGAAGACCAACCGCGGCCAGAAGGAAATGGAGACCATCCGGGAGCTCATCTTCGAGATGCGCGACACGGAGGAGGAGCGCTGGAAGCTCTACTCCGACGCCGCCACCCAGGCCGCGCAGCGCAGCGTCTGGGTGCTGGCGCTGGGCACCCTGCTGGGCCTGGCCATCGTGGGCGTGGGCAGCTTCGTCATCACCCGCGGCATCACCGACCCCCTGCGCAAGCTCACCTTCGGCGCGGAGCAACTGGGCAAGGGCGACCTCACCCACCGCATCGACGTGCGCGGCAAGGACGAGATGGCCGACCTGGCCGGCGCCTTCAACGCCATGGCGGAGCGCCGCCAGCAGGCGGAAGTCCAGCTGGCGAAGCAGTCCGAGCAGCGCGAGCACACCCTCAAGACCGTGGCGGAGTTCGTCAACCAGCTGGCCGGCGCGTCCTCCGAAATCCTCGCCAGCACCACCGAACAGGTGGCCGGCGCCCAGGAGCAGGGCACCGCCGTCACGGAGACGGTGAGCACCATCGAGGAGATCACCAAGACGTCGGAGGAGGCCGCCGGGCGCGCCCGCGCCGTGAGCGAGTCCGCCCGTCACTCGGAAGAGGTGGGCCGCTCCGGCCGCCGCGCCGTGGAGGAGGCGGTGTCCTCCATGGGCGCCGTGCGCGAACAGGTGGAGTCCATCGCGTCGCGCATCCTCGCCCTGGCCGAGCAGGCCCAGGCCATTGGCGACATCATCACCACCGTCAACGACATCTCCGAGCAGACGCACATGCTCGCGCTCAACGCGTCCATTGAAGCGAGCCGCGCGGGCGAGCACGGCCGCGGCTTCGCCGTCGTCGCCTCCGAGGTGAAGGCCCTGGCGGATCAGTCCAAGAAGGCCACCGCGCAGGTGCGGCAGATTCTCGGGCAGATCCAGAAGGCCACCCACGGCGCGGTGATGACCACGGAGGAGGGCACCAAGAGCGTGTCCGCCGCCACCCGCGTCGTCACGGAGGCGGGCACCACCATCCAGCAGCTGGCGGACCTGCTCACGCAGGCGTCGCTCACGGCCGCGCAAATCGCCGCGTCCGCCAACCAGCAGGCCACCGGCATCGGGCAGATCCGCCAGGCGATGCACGACGTGAACCAGGCCACGCAGCAGGGGCTCATCTCGTCGCGGCAGACGGAGCGCGCGATGCAGGACATCAACGCCATGGGCCAGAAGCTGAAGGGGCTGCTCGGGGAGTTCGGGCGCTAACCCATGGATCGCGACAGGCTGGCGCAGGCACTGCTGGACTCGTTCCTGGAGGAGCTGGAGGGGCACGTCGTGTCCCTCAACCGGGACCTGCTCGCGCTGGAGCAGGCCCCGGCGCGCGCGAAGGAGCTCGTCCCGGGCATCTTGCGGACGCTGCACAGCGTGAAGGGTGCGTCGCGCGCGGCCAGCGCCAGCATGGTGGAGAACGCCTGCCACCGCATGGAGGAGGTGCTGGAGCCGCTCATCCACGGGCGCGCGCCCTCGCCGGACCTCTTCGAGCTGTGCTTCGCCACGGTGGACGCGCTGGACGACGCGGGCCGCCGCCTGGCCGCGCGCCAGGACCTGTCCGGCTCGCCGCTGGAAGCGCTGCTGCCCCAGTTGGAGCAGGCCGCGCACGGCACGCCCACCCAGACTCCCGTGCCCGCGCCGAAGCCGGCGCCGCCCGCCCCTGCTCCCCATGAGAAGCCCGCGGAGGCCGAGCCGGAGCTCTCCGTCCCCTCGCAGGCCAGCGGGGAGACGCTGCCGGTGCGCGTGTCCGGGCAGAAGCTGGACGCGCTCCTGGGCCGCAGCGGTGAGTTGCGCGTGGCGATGCTGCGCCTGGAGGGCCACGCCGAATCCCTGGAGGCGCTGCGCGACGACGCGATGGGGCTGCGCGAGCGGGTGCGCGGCACGCCGTCCGAGACGACGCTGCGCCGCGTGGAGCTGGAGCTGGCGCGGGTGGCGCGCGTGCTGGCGCAGGACCGCCGCGCGCTGTTCCAGTCCTCCACCGGCCTGGATGATGAGGTGCGCCGCGCGCGCATGCTCCCCTTCGAGGAGGGCTGCACCGGACTGGAGCGCGCCGCGCGCGACGTGGCGCACGGCCTGGGCCGGCGCGTGCGCATGGAGGTGCACGGCGGCGGGCTGGACCTGGACCGCTCGCTCTTGCAGTCCCTGCGCGAACCTCTACTGCATCTGGTGCGCAACGCGGTGGCGCACGGCCTGGAGTCGCCGGAGGAGCGCGTGCGCCACGGCAAGCCGGAGGAGGGCCGCGTGGTGCTGTCCGCGCGGCTTCGCGGCAGCCGGGTGGAGGTGGCGGTGGAGGACGACGGGCGCGGCCTGGACCTGGAGGCCCTGCGCGAGCGCGCGCGGACCCGAGGCATGGAAGCGCCCGAGGACGACGAGGACGCGGCGCGGCTCGTGTTCCTGCCGGGCCTGTCCACCGCGAAGAAGGTGACGGCGGTGTCCGGCCGGGGCGTGGGCCTGGACGTGGTGCGCGCCCAGGTGGAGGCCCTGCGCGGCAGCGTGGAGGTGGCCTTCAAGGCGGGCCAGGGCACCCGCTTCACGCTGGACGTGCCCCTCACCCTGAGCACCCTGCGCGTGCTGCTGGTGTCCGTGGGCGGGCAGGTGCTGGCGCTCGCCAGCGAGGGCGTGGACCGGCTGTTGCGCCTGTCGCCCTCCGACGTGCGCGAGGTGGAGGGCCGCATGTCCTGGGTGACGCCGGAGGCGCTGGTTCCGCTGGCGTCGCTCGCGGGCGTGCTGGATCTGCCCCCGGGGCCGCCGAAGGCGCGGCCGCCCGCGGTGGTGCTGTCCGCGGGCACCGCGCAGGCGGCGCTGGTGGTGGACGAGGTCATCGCGGAGCAGGAGGCGCTGGTGCGCTCGCTGGGCAGCCGCGTGAAGCGGGCCCGGCACGTGGCCGCCGCGGCGGTGCTGCCGGATGGGCGCATGGCGCTGCTGCTCAACCCCGCGTCGCTGGTGCGGGCCGCGGGGGGACGCCCCTCCGCCCAGTTCTTCCCCACGCCCAAGGAGCAGGTGGCGCGCCGGCGCGTGGTGCTGGCGGACGACTCGCCCACGACGCGCATGCTGGAGCAGAGCATCCTGGAGAGCGCCGGCTACGACGTCACCGCGTGCGCGGACGGCGCGGAGGCGTGGGAGCGGCTCCAGGCGGGCGGCGCGGACGCGCTGGTGCTGGACGTGGAGATGCCGCGCATGGACGGCTTCCAGGTGACGGAGGCCGTGCGCACCTCTCCGCGCTTCGGACGCGTGCCGGTGGTGCTCGTCACGTCGCGTGAGAAGCCCGAGGACAAGGCGCGCGGCCTGCAAGCCGGCGCGAGCGCGTACATCGTGAAGAGCGCGTTTGACCCCACGAGTCTGCTGGAGACCCTGAGGCGACTGCTATGAAGACCGAACCGTTGCGCATCCTGGTGGCCGAGGACTCACCCACCGCCCGGCGGCTGCTGGTGGAAATCCTGCGCACCGACCCGGCGCTCACCGTGGTGGGCGAGGCCAGGGACGGCCTGGAGGCGGTGGAGCTGTGCCAGCGGCTGCAGCCGAACCTGGTGACGATGGACATCCAGATGCCGCGCATGGACGGCCTGGACGCCACCCGCCGCATCATGACGGAGGTGCCCACGCCGGTGGTGGTGGTGTCCACGCTGGTGGAGCGCGACATCCAGACGTCCATGGCCGCGCTGAGGGCCGGGGCGTTGGCGGTGCTCCAGAAGCCGGTGGGCCCGGAGTCGCCGGACTTCGAAGCGGACAGCCGCCGCCTGCGCGACACACTCAAGGCCATGTCCCAGGTGAAGGTGGTGCGCCGCTGGCCGGACCGCGCCGCCACGCCGCAGCCCCCGCTGGAGTCGACGCCCACGCCCGGCA
>NZ_RAWN01000236.1:0-12932 GCF_003668895.1 Corallococcus sp. AB045 | reverse complement strand
CCCCCACGCCGATCGCCGCCAGCCGCAGCCCCTGCCCCACCACCAGCCACAGCACCTGCCGGTCCGTCGCGCCCAGCGCCATGCGGATGCCCAGTTCGCGCGTGCGCTGGCTCACCGTGTACGCCAGCACGCCGTACAGCCCCACGCCCGCCAGCGTCAGCGCGAGCACCGCCATGGCCGTGAGCAGGCCGCCCATCACCCGCGTGCGGCCCAGGCTCTCCTCCACCACGGCCTCCAGGCCGCGCACCTGGACGAGCGGCAGGTCTGGATCCACCGCGCGAAGCTGTTCGCGCAGCGCGGGCAGCAGCGCCTGCGCGTCACGGGTCGCGCGCACGGCGAGGACCATGAACAGGCCCTCGAATTGATCCATGGGCAGGTACACCTCCGCGCGCGGCTCCTCCGCGAGGCTCGCGTGGTGCACGTCGCCCACCACGCCCACCACCTCCCGGAACGGCTCGCCGTCGAGCGTCAGCCGTGCGCGCTGGCCCAACGCGGAGCCCTTCGACAGGAAGCGCCGCGCGAAGGTCTCGTTGACCACCATCACCGGCGCCGCGCCCGCGCCGTCCGCGGCGCTCACGTCACGCCCCTCCTTCAGCGGGATGCGCAGCGTGGCGAAGTAGCCGTCGCTCACCGCGCGGAAGTTGACCGCTTCGCGCGCCTGGGCCTCCGCCTCCGTCTCACCGGGCAGCACCACCGCGCTGATGCCGTTGCGGTTCCACAGCGGCAGCGTGCTGGCCAGTCCCGCGGCCTGCACCGACGGCAACGCCCGCACCCGCGCCAACAGCTCCGCGCTCACCTGCCTCCGTCTCGTGTCATCCCGCCCGTAGGCCTCGCGGGGAAAGGACAGGTCCATCGCGCTGACGCCTCGCGGGTCGAAGCCCGGCGCCACGGTGTGCAGCGCATGGAGCGTGCGCAGCATCAGGCCCGCGCCCACCAGCGGCACGAGCGCCAGCGCGACCTGCGCCACCACCAGCACGGCGCGCGCCCGCATCGGCCCGGTCGCGCCCTTCCCTCCGCGAAGCCCTCCGAGCGCCCCCTTCGCCTCCGCGCGGGATGCACGCAGCGCGGGCACCAGGCCGAAGAGGACGCTGGTCGTCAGGGACAGGCCCGCCGCGATGGCGAGCACGTGGGGCTCCAGCCGGAGCTCCTCCGGCGACACCACCTCCCCGGGGACGAACACCCGCAGGAGGTCCATCCCCCACAGCGCCAGCAGCAGGCCCACCGCGCCGCCCATCAGGGCCAGCACCGCGCTCTCCACCAGGAACTGCCGCACCAGCTGTCCCCGGTTCGCGCCCAGCGCCGCGCGCACCGCCACCTCGCGCTCGCGGGCACTGGCGCGCGCGAGCAGCAGGTTCGCCACGTTTGCGCACGCCACGCACAGCACCAATGCCATCACTCCGGCCAGCAGCCACAGCTGCTCGCGCGAGGTCTCCACCACCTGCTCATGCAACGGCACCAGCCGAACCCCGGGCGCCGCTTCATTCCCGCCCAGCGTCGCGGCCCAGGTGCGCGAGTGTTCCTCCAGCTCCGCGCGGGCGCGCTCCAGCGGGACACCCGGCCGCAACCGGCCCACGCCACGCAGGTAGAGCTCCTCCGAAGCCTGACCCGGGGGCGCGGGCGTCAGGGGCTTCCACAGGTCCACGCCCGGCCAGAAGCGGAACGACGCGGGCAGCACGCCCTGGACGACGTGGGGCGCGCCATCCAGCGTGAGCGTCTGGCCCACCACGTCCGCGCGTCCACCGAAGTGGCTCCGCCAGAAGGCGTGGGACACGAGCACGCTCCGGTCGCGCCCGGGCACCTGGGACTCCGGCCCGAAGTCCTGTCCACGCTCGGGCCGCACGCCCAGCAGTGACATCAGGCCCGGGGTCGCGAGCCCCGCGCGCACCCGCTGCGCCGCGCTCGGACCGGTCAGCGTCTGGTCCATGGCGGTGACGCCCTCGATGGCCTGGAACGCGCCCAGGCGCTCGCGCCACGCCTGGAGGTACGAGTACGCCACACCGCCCCGCTCACGCTGCGGCGTGGATTGGTAGAGGCGCAGCAGCTCCTGGGGTTCGGGGTACGGCAGGGGCTTGAGCAGCACCTGGTACACGAGGCTGAAGACCGCGGTGGTGGCCCCGATGGCGAGCGCGAGCGTGGCCACCACCACCAAGGTGAACACGGGCTCGCGGCGCATCCGGCGCAGCGACAGACGGACGTCTTGGAGGAGCTGGGACATGGTGTCGGTCCGGGGCGGGCTGCAACTCTAGCGCCACGGCCGCCTGGCGGGCCGGAGGGCCCAGGGGACGGACGCGCGGTGTCCGCTCGTGGCACGTGGCGTCCCGCAAGCGGACAGCGGCCTTCTTTTCGGAAGGCAGGTGCGAGTGCTGGCGATATGGATCGCCCATGCGAAATGCACTGATGGCGGCATCGTTCCTGGCCCTCGCGGGCTGTTCCCACTCGACGCCCACGGCTCCGGCGGCCTCCCCCCAGACGCAAGTGGCGTCCGTGTCCGCACAGGCGCTGGTGGACGCGCCGGACCGCACGGAGGCGGACCGCAAGCTGGACGCGGGCCGGCATCCGGCCGCCCTGCTGGAGTTCGTGGGCGCGAAGCCCGGCATGCACGTGGCGGAGCTGATGGCGGGCGGCGGCTACACCACGGAGCTGCTGGCGCGCGCGGTGGGGCCCGAGGGCAAGGTGTACGGCGAGAATCCCAGCATCGTGCTGGAGAAGTTCGCGGCGAAGCCGTGGCAGGAGCGGCTGGCGCGGCCGGTGAACCAGAACGTGGTGCGCCTGGACCGCGAGCTGGACGCGCCCTTCCCGCCCGAGCTGAACGGCACGCTGGACGCGGTGGTGAGCCACATCATCTACCACGACGCGGGATGGCTGGGCGTGGACCGGGCGAAGATGAACGCGGCGGTGTTCCAGGCGCTCAAGCCGGGCGGCGTGTACGTCATCCTCGACTCCAGCGGGAAGCCGGGCACGGGCATCACGGAAGGCCAGACGCTGCACCGCATCGACGAGCAGCTGGTGCGTGACGAGGTGCAGGCCGCGGGCTTCCAGTTCCAGGAGGAGAGCAAGGTCTGGCGCAACCCGGAGGACACGCGCGACTGGAACTCCAGTCCGGGCGCCGCGGGCGAGCGCCGGGGCACGAGCGACCGGTTCGCGTTCAAGTTCGTCAAGCCGTAGGACGGAGCCGCGCGCATGGCCTCTCACAAGTTCAAGGCGAAGCTCGAAGTGGCCAATGACCAGGGAGGCCGGTTCGTGCGCTGTCCATTCGACAGCAAGGACGCCTACGGCGAAGCACGGCCGCCCGTGGTGGGCACCGTCAACGGGCAGCCCTTCCGGAGCCGGTTGATGGTGTACGGCGGCATCACCTACCTGGGCTTCACCAAGGAGGTGCGCGAGGCCGCGGGCGTCGAGGACGGCGCGACGCTGAGCATCACGCTGGAGCGGGACACGGCACCTCGGGAGATCGAGGTGCCGGAGGACCTCCAGCGCGCGCTGGACGCGGAGCCCGCGCTGCGGGACGTGTTCACGAACCTGGCGTTCACGCACCGCAAGGAGTTCGTGAAGGCGCTCACCGAGGCGAAGAAAGAGGAGACCCGCGCGCGCCGCCTGGCGCAGACGCTGGAGAAGCTGCGCGCCAAGGTGGTGAAGCCGTGACCTTCACGCCTTGCCAGGCCCGGGCGACCTTCATGAACATGCGGGTCGCGACACGACTGATTGTCGTGTTCGGGCTCAGCACGAGCTGCGCGACCGCCACTCACCAAGCCCCAAGCCGGAACGCGAATGCCTTCCTCGCCCAAGCGACGGATGCATGCCGTCCAGGGGATCCATCTACGGTGTGCTGCTGGAAGAAGTTTCGGAGTGCCGAAAGCTGTGGGCTGACAGCAACGGAGGCAGCCGAAACCGCCACGTTGATCGAGGCAACGCGTCAGGCACAGAAAGCAACGAGTGCCGAATCGGACGACGCATCCGATGACGGATGGAGACAGCACTGCATAGACACCTACACCTTGTGCGCGGGGCAGAAGAAGCCGCGATGGACAGGTGACTGCAGTGCATGCATGGAACGCTGCAAAGGCCAACATGCATGGCCTTTCGAGCTGTGCCATCAGGGGCCTGGAGGGCGAGGATGAATCCTGGCGATTGGGATCGAGTCCGGTTTCTAGCAGGCCAGCTCTCGGATGATGGCGAGCTTCCAGTGACGGAGGAAGTGCGCGAACTGCTGCTTCGCGTCGCGCCAGACGTGGCACTCACACCAGAAGAAGCGCGGCGGGCATTGAACGCCCCCAACACAGCCGCGGCGCTCTTGCGAGAAATGCATCACCGCATTCGGGATGGGTCACGCCGACTGTCACGAGCCCTCGTGGAGTCACACAAGCTCAAGCAGACAGGAGACTTCGCCGCGGCGCGAGAGGTCCTCAACCGCGCAGCCGCCGTGGAGATCGTCCCATTCTACCAAGAACAGGTTCGGATCGCGCTCGACCACGTCGACGCGCCTGAAGACGATAATCAAACCGATTCAGACGCCTGACCTCTCACTTTCACGCAACGCGCGGTGAAGTAGACTCGGGAGCGAACCGGCTCGGAGGTGCCCGAAGACATGGTCCCCAGGTGGCTTCGACTGGAAGAGGAAACGACCCTGTGGCGGGCAGTGCCCATCGTGGCGCTGCTGCTGCTCCTGGTCGCGGTGGTGTCCTTCGCCCCGTTTCCCCAAGCGCTGCTGGGTTACAGGCGAAGCCCGCTCGCGGCCGAGGCGGGGCTGTCCTTCGTCCTGGCCATCGCGGCCATCCTGTCGCGGGCACTCAAGCCGAGCCGGCTGCTGTCGGTGCTCTCATGGCTCCTGGCCGTACCGGTGTTCCTCTTGATGCTCCTGGCGACGGCGGTGGCCTTCGGCCCGTTTGCCCTGGCGCTGCTGGATTACCCGCTCGTGATCGTGGCGGGGCTGTTCTTCGCCCTGGCCGTCCTGGAGATCTTGTCACGGGCGTCCAAGCCGAACCGGCGGTTGTCGGTGCTCGCACTGCTCCTGGCCGCACCGGTGTGCTTCTTCTTCTCTGGCACGGCATACCAGCTGCGCGGGCTGTACCGGCTTCATGCCGTGGCGGACGAAGCCTGCCGCGCCGCTCGCGAGAAGGCCCAGCCGACGTCCGATGACGCCTTCGAGCATGCCGTCCGGCTCGCGAAGCTGTCGCCCTCACAGAGCGCCTCCATGGTGCTGAGCTGCAACAGCCAGTTCGATCGGGTCTACATCACCAATGGCTTCGACCCGGTGTGGGGGATCTCCGACGACGGGGTCCTGCACTGAGCCCTCGATGGAACGCCAGGAGAATGAAGTAGCATCCGCCCCGATGAGTGCTCCCCGTCCAGCGCCTTCCGCCCACGCCCACGCCCAATCCCAACAGAAGACACGCCTCCTCGCCTGTGGTGCGTCGGCCCTGCTCTTCGTGCTCGCCTGCGCGACGCCCGCGATGACCGTGTTCAACTCGAACAAGCGTGACGAGGAACAGATGTGGGGCATGGTGCTGCTGCTCATGGGCTGGCTGGGGGTGTTCACCCTGCAGTTCGGCTGGTTCGCGAACCCCCTGCTGTGCCTGGCCTTCGTCCTGCTCCTCGTGGGTGCGGACCGGAAGGCGCTCTGGGTCGGCGGCGCGGCGTGCGTCCTCGGACTGTCGTCGCTCACCTGGTACGTGAACCCCATCCCCGCGGATGAAAGCGGCGGGGACCGCTACCTGGAACTGCTCTACCCCTCCATTGGCTTCATCTTCTGGCTGGGCAGCATGCTGGTGATCCCTCTCACGGCCCATCACCTCTCGCAGCAGGAGGCGGAGGCCAAGCTTCAGGTGCCCCCGTCGTCCGAGCCGAACGCCTGACCTCTCACCGCCGTGAGCAGCAGGTCGTACTTGCCCCCCAGGAACGTGCGGAAGCCGTGCTGGTGCAGGTAGCGGCGGTAGAAGGACAGGTCCTTCACCAGCAGCGACAGGTCCGGCTCGCGAAGGTTGCGCACGCGCGCGCCGTACACGACCTCTCCGTCGCGGAAGCGTGAGTTGGGGAAGCCCAGCACCAGTGAGGCCTTGGGCTCCAGGTGCTCCTGCACCAGCGTGCGCAAGAGCGCCCGGTCATCCACGCCCGGGCTCTGCAACGTGCCCACCGACACCACCACGTCGAAGCGGCCCAGGTCCGAGGGCAGCGCGTTCAGGTCCGCCTGAATGAACGCATGGCGCGGATCCGGAAACGCCGCCCGTGCCTCCAACAGTGCGCTCGCGCTGTGGTCCACGCCGACGAAGCGGATGCCCTCCACCTCCGCGAACGCGGCCAGCTCATCGCCCCGGTTGACGCCCAGGTCCAGGAGCCTCGCGCCCGGTGGCAGCGCCAGCCGCCCCACCGCCTCCAGCCAGGGAAGCAGGAAGCCCGCGTCCTCGAACTTCCGCACGCGCGCGAAGTCGGACGCCGCGCCATAGCGCTCCTGGGGCGCCTCTGTCCGCGCCCCGCCTCCCGCGTGCCACGAAGCCTCCGAACCCAGCGGCTCGAACGTGAGCCGCACGTGCGTCGCGTCCACCCCGCGAGGCGTGCGCAGACGGCATGACAGCCCCTCCGCCAGGTCGCACCAGCTCCGCAGCGGCCGGTGCACGAGCCCACCCTCCACACGCTCCCCGGGATAGCGCCCGGGGCCCAGGTCCGGATCCGGCACGTCGATGGACACGGGCCCGGACGACAACAGCGCCTCCAGGTGGCGCAGCACGAGGATCAACGGCTCGGCGTGGAAGCGGCGTGGACTTTCGGCGGAGGGGCGCGACGACATGCGCCGCACCCTACTCCGCGTGGCGACGACCTGGAGGCCATCGTGGACGCGGCCGTCGCGGGCATGGGGCTGGCGTGGCTGCCCTGCTGGCTCACCCAGGACGCCGTGCGCGATAAGCAGCGTATGCGCGTGCTGACGGACCTCCCGGGGCTCTGCTTCGACATCCACGCGCTCTGGCCCACGTCGCCGCACCTGCCCGTGCGGGTGCGCGTCGCCATCGACGCGCTCGCGGAGAAAGTTCCCGCCTTCGTCAAGTGACGGAAGGCGACGCAGCGGCCCGCCGCGCCTGGACCTGTTCCCACACGAACGCGAGGACCAGGAACCCACCGCCCACCGCGCATACGCCCCGCCAGCCCGCGTGGTCCCAGGAGATGGCGGAGAGCGCGGAACCGCAGGCCCCGCCCACGAAGTAGAACATCTTGTAGAGCGTGTTGAGGCGGGTCTGCGCCGTGGGGTGCAGGCGGTACAGCTCCGTCTGGTTGGACACCGTGGCGGCCTGAGCCCCCAGGTCCAGCAGCACCACACCCGCGATGAGCCCGGCCCACAGCGTGCCGAAGACGGCGAAGACGCCGAAGGCCGCCAGCATCGTGACGATGCACGCCCGGACGATGCGCCGCGCGCCAATGCGCTGCGCGTGCCGCCCCGTGACGTTCGCGGCGAGCGCCCCCACCGTCCCGATGAGCCCGAACATGCCCGCCGTGCCCGGCCCCTGGTGGTACGCGTCACTGCTCAGGAAGAACGCCAGCGACGCCCAGAACGCGGAGAGCGCGGCGTACATCAGGGCGCCCGTGAGCGCGATGGCTCGCAGTCCCGGCACGTCCCGCAGCAGCGTCCACAGCGACTGCAGGAGGCGCGGATACGCCAGCCGCGTGGAGGACTCGTAGCGAGGCAGCCCCAGCCGCAGCGTCATCGCCAGGCCCACCATGGTCGCGCCGGCCGCGAAATACACCCCGCGCCAGCCCAGGTGTGTCGCCACGAAGCCGCTGAGCGTGCGGGAGATGAGCACGCCCACCAGCGCGGCGCTGAGCACCACGCCCAGGTTCCTCCCCCGCTCCTCGGGCGAGCTGAGCGCCGCGACAAAGGGGATGAGGATCTGCACCAGCACGGACGTCAGGCCAATGGCCACGCAGGCGGCCAGGAACAGGGGGAACGTGGGCGCCAGGCCCGCCGCGAAGAGCGCCGCCGCCGCGAGCCCCAGCATCGTCACCAGCAGGCCGCGCTTCTCCAGCACGTCGCCCAGCGGCGTCAGGAGCACCAGGCCCGCCACGTAGCCCAGCTGCGACGACATGGGCACGGAGCCCACGGCGGAGGCGGACAGGCCGAAGGACTGCGCGATGACGCCCAGGAGCGGCTGGCTGTAATAGACGTTGCCCACCGCGAGCACCGTCGCCGTCGTCATCGTCCACAGCAGCCGGCGGTCCATCGGCGCGGCCTGGGGCACGGCGGTGGCGGGGAGCACGGCGGAGGAGGTCTCCATGCGACATGCCTAGCGCTCCCCCATCCATACATCCAATATATCCTGGGTCTGGAATCCAGACCTGGAGCGTATGGACCATGGAGCTGCGCCACCTGCGGTACTTCGTCGCGGTCGCGGAGGAGCTCAGCTTCACCCGCGCCGCGAAGCGGCTGCACATCGCCCAGCCGCCGCTCAGTCAGCAGATCCGCAAGTTCGAAACGGAGCTGGGCGGAGCCCTCTTCGAACGGGAGGCCCGGGCGGTGCGCCTCACGAAGCTGGGACGCGAGCTGCTGCCAGAAGCCCACCAGTTGCTGGAGCGCGCGAAGCGGTTCCAGGAGCACGCGGCACGGCAGGCCCGGGGTGAGCAGGACGTGCTGGTGCTGGGCCTCATCTCGTCGTTCGCGACGCCCCGGTTCGCGACGATGCTTCGGGCCTTCCAGAAGAAGGTGCCAGGGGTCCACATCGAGCTGAGCAACCATCCGTCCGCGTGGCAGCTGGAGGCGTTGGAGCGGGGCACATTGGACGTGGGCATCCTGCGCCCGCGCGAGCGGATGCCTCCGAACGTCGTCTCGCACCTCATCCGGCGGGAGCCCTTCCGGCTGGCGGTGCCCTCACGGCATCCCTTCGCGAAGCGGAAGGCGGTGGCGTGGAAGGACCTGCGGGATGAACCGCTCGTCCTGGTGGAGCCCGGCGTCGCGCCGCCTGACTACTACGCGGCGTTCTTCGACCGGCTCCGCGACGCGGGCGTCGAGCCCGCCGTGCGCCAGTACGCGCAGAACGTCGCGACGAAGATCTGGTTCGTCTCCGCGGGCTTCGGCATCGCGCCCATGCCGCACACGCCCGACACGGAGCACCACTCCGGCGTGGCCTTCATCGACCTGCCGGAGGACGCGCCGGTGACGAACACCGCCATCGCCTGGCGCAAGTCCGGCGGCACGCCCGCCCTGCTCCGGTTCGTCGACTTCGCGCGCGAGTCCTTCGCCACGCACTGAAGCCCTACGACGGCTCGCCGCCCACCGCCCGCCGGATGCCCATCAGCTTGTCGGGGTTGCGCGTGATGTAGAGGGCGACGATGCGGCCGTCCTCGATGCCGAGCGCCGTGGTCTGCAGCGTTCCATCCGACTCCAGCGTGACGAACGCGGGCAGGCCGTTGATGGTGCCCTCGTACACGAGCTGAGACGAGTTCACGCCCGTGCGCCGGACGAACGCCTCGAGCATGCGCACGATCTTCTCCTGGCCGTAGATGGGATTGAGCACCGCCTTCGCCTTGCCGCCCCCGTCCGAATAGAGCACGACGTCCTGGGCCAGCAGCGCCTGGAGCGCGTGCGTGTCACCGCTCCGGGACGCGGCATGGAACGCCGAGGCCAGCTCGTGGCCCTTCGCCTCGGTCACGGGGAAGCGGGGCCGGGCCTCCTGGACGTGGGCCCGCGCCCGGCTGGCGAGCTGGCGGCACGCCGCGGGATCGCGGTCGATGGCCTTCGCCACCTCCTCGAAGTCCATGCCGAACACGTCGTGCAGGAGGAACGCGGCGCGCTCCAGCGGGGACAGGCGCTCCAGGGCCATCATCAGGGTCAGCGTCAAGTCGTCGCCCTCCACTGTCTCGATGATGGGCTCTGGAAGCCAGGTCCCCACGTACTCCTCGCGCCGCACGCGCGCGGACTTCAGGACGTCCAGGCACAGCCGGGTCACCGTGCGGACGAGCACGGCCTCGGCGTCCCGCACGGCGTCGCGGTCCGTCTGGTGCCAACGGAGGTACGCCTCCTGCACCACGTCCTCCGCCTCCGCGACGATGCCCAGCATCCGGTACGCGATGCGGAGCAGGCGGGGGCGGAGCGGGTCGAAGGCGTCCGCGGGGTTCACGTCAGGCGGCTTCACTGCGCGAGGTCACCGGGTGCATGGACCGGAAGCCAACGGAGATCCGGTTCCAGGTGTTGATCATGCCAATCAGGAGGGTCAGGCTCACGATCTCCTCTTCGGTGAAGTGCGGCTTGAGCGCATCGTAGTCCGTATCCGGGGCGTGCGTCTGGGAGACGAGCGTCAGGGTCTCGGTCCAGCCCAGGGCCGCCCGCTCGCGCTCGGTGTACAGCGGCGACTCACGCCAGCCGTCCAGCAGGTAGATGCGCTCCTCGGTCTCCCCGTGCGCGCGGGCGTCGCGGGTGTGCATGTGGATGCAGAAGGCGCAGCCATTGAGCTGCGAAGCGCGGATCTTCACCAACTCCTGGAGGTTCGACTCCAGCCCGAGCGCCGACACCTTCCCGCTGAAGTCCATCATCGACTTGAGGGCTTCCGGCGCGACCGCGAAAGGATTCATCCTGGCCTTCATTGGGAACTCCTTGTTCTGGGTGGCGAAGTGCCTTCCCATCCCCAGGACGAGGCAGCGGGGGCCGCGTGTGACATGGGCATTTTAAATGCCTAAAAAGGTCCCAGGAGGCGCCACCGGATGAAGACCGTGAACGATGTGGAGACGCTCGAACGCCTGTACGGGGTCCCTGGGAAGTCGTCCGTGCTCAAGGAGGTGGACCACCTCCATCCAGCGTACCGGCCCTTCATCGAGCGCTCGCCGTTCATGGTGCTCGCCACCTCCGGCCCTGAAGGGCTGGATGCCTCGCCCCGGGGGGACCCCGCGGGGTTCGTGGTCATCGAGGACGCGCGCACGCTGCTGCTGCCCGACCGCCGGGGCAACAACCGCATGGACTCGCTGCGGAACATCCTGGAGGATCCGCGCGTCGCGCTGCTGTTCTTCGTCCCGGGCGTGAACGAGACCCTGCGCGTCAACGGCCGGGCGAGCATCGTCATCGAACCGTCCATGCTCGAGCGCTTCACCTTCGAGGGAAAACAGCCCCGCTCCGTGCTGCGCATCACCGTGGAGACGGTCTACTTCCAGTGCAGTCGCGCGTTGATCCGCTCCGGGCTCTGGGACCCGGCCCGGCATGTCACCCGCGCCGAATTCCCAAGCCCCGGCTCCATCCTCGAAGCGCTGAGCCCGGAAGACTTCGACGGCGGCGAGTACGACCGCGAACTGCCAGGCCGGGTGAAGACGACTCTGTACTGAGCCTCAAGCGCCCGCGTCGAACACCGTGGCCTTGCGCACGCGCACCCGGAGCGTCTGACCGGCGCGTACGCCCTCCAGCGCCGGCCCGATGACACGAAGGAACGCATCCCCCACCGGGAAGCGGTACTCCGCCGCATGCCCCAGGAACAACCGAGCGGAGAGCACCAGGGGCGTCCCGGTCTCCCCCAGCTCCAGGTCCTCCGGGCGCACGACCAGCGTCCCCGGCCCGGGCTTCGCGTCCATGGGCAGGTCGAACGCAGTGTCCGTCCCCGCGCAGTGGAAGGTGCCCGCGCGCACCTCGCCCCGCAGCACGTTCGCGCCTCCGACGAAGCCCGCGACGAACGGCGTCGCCGGTTCCCGGTACAGCCGCTCTGGCGTGTCCACCTGTTCGATGACGCCCCGGTTCATCACGGCGATGCGGTCCGACAGGGCCAGGGCTTCGCCCTGATCATGAGTGACGAACACGAGCGTCGTGCCCAGCCGGGCCCGCAGCGCGGCGATCTCCGCGCGCAGCTCCTCACGCAGGGCCGCGTCCAGGTTCGACAGGGGCTCGTCCAACAGCAACACGCGAGGCCCCGCCACCAGCGCCCGCGCGAGCGCCACGCGCTGCAACTGTCCGCCGGACAGCTCGTGCGGCATCCGCGTGGCGAACGGCTCCAGCCGAACCCAGCGCAGGGCTTCGCGCACCCGTGAAGCAATCTCGTGGCGGGGCACCTTCCGGAGCGCCAGGGGATAGGCGACGTTCGCCTCGACGCTGCGATGCGGCCAGATGGCGTAGCTCTGGAACACCATGCCCAGGCCTCGCTTCTCGGGTGGAACACGTACGCCGGGACCGGCGACTACTTCGTCACCCAGGCGGATGATGCCCGCGTCCGGATGCTCCAACCCCGCGAGCATCCGCAGGGTCGTCGTCTTCCCGCAACCGGAAGGGCCCAGCAGGGACACCAGCTCGCCCTGCCCCACTTGAAGGCTCAAGCCGCGCACCACGGGCGTCCCGCCGTAAGCCTTGACCAGTCCCTCCAGGACGATGGCCGCCATCACCGCACCTCCGGCACTCGACGCCGAGCCCACGCGAGCACGGCCTGTCCCGCGACCACCAGCGCCACGAACGCGCACGCGAGCACGGCCGCGGCGGCAGGGTCCGCATAACTCTGCAACTCGAACAGCAAGGTCCCCAGCACCTCGGAGCCCGCGGGCACCAGCAGCACGGACAGGGTGATCTCCGTGGCACACGCGAGGAACGCGAGCACGAACGCCACCGTGAGCGCGGGCCGGAGCAGCGGCAGCGTCGCGTCCACGAACGCACGCACGGGCCCGGCACCGCCGACGCGCGCGGCCTCCGCGAGCGAAGGATCCACCTGGGCCAGGGCCTCGGAGCTGTTGCGTTCGCCGAGCGCCAGGTACTTCCCCACATAACCCACGAGCATCAGCCAAGGCGTGTGCGCCAGGGCCAGCACGAACGCGAAGCGGTCCAGCACCACCAGCCGCCAGTCCCGTGAGAACGCCACCAGCAGAGCGAGCGCCAGCACCGTGCCCGGGACCGCGAAGGGCCACACCGCCAGGGCCTCCACGCCCGCGCCGCCGCGACGGAAGGCCCGCCGCAAGAGCGCCGCCGAAAGCCCCAGCCCCACCACCAAGAGCCC
>NZ_RAWN01000235.1:0-12969 GCF_003668895.1 Corallococcus sp. AB045 | reverse complement strand
CCCGACCGGAGCCCCGCCGCCCCAGAAGGGTGGCTTCGGCGCCGCGCTGTGGCGCTGGACGAAGCGGCTCCTGGTGCTGGGCGCCGTAGGGCTGGTGCTCGTCATCGGCGTGTGCGTGGGCACCTACGTCTACTTCAGCCGCGACCTGCCGTCCGTGGAGTCGCTGCGCAACTACCAGCCGCCGCAGGTGACGAAGGTGACGTGCGCGGACGGCTCGCTCTGCGCGGAGTACGCGCTGGAGCGCCGCACGCTCGTCCGCATGGAGGACCTGCCCGCGCACGTGCGCAACGCGTTCCTCGCCGCCGAGGACGCGGACTTCTACAAGCACGAGGGCCTGGACCCCTTCGGCATCCTGCGCGCGGGCGTGAAGAACCTCATCCCCGGCAGCCGCAAGTCCGGCGCGTCCACGCTCACGCAGCAGGTCGTGAAGAACATGCTGCTCACGCCGGAGCGCAGCCTGGGCCGCAAAATCCGCGAGTGGATCCTCACCCCGCGCCTGGAGCAGGCGCTCACCAAGGATCAGATCCTCAGCCTCTACATCAACGGCGTGTACTTCGGGCAGCGCCGCTACGGGCTGGAGGAGGCGGCGCTCTACTACTTCGGCAAGCACGCCAAGGACCTGACCGTGGGCGAGGCCGCCGTGCTCGCGGGCACCGTGCAGTCTCCCCACCGCATCAACCCGGTGGCGAACATCACCCGCGCCAAGGCGCGCCAGCGCTACGTGCTGGAGCAGATGGCGGGCCAGGGCTTCGTGCCGCGCGCGGTGGTGGACGCGGAGAAGGAGAAGCCCATCGTGCTCGCGCCGCGCAAGACGGTCAGCGCGGGCGCCTACTACGCGGAGGAGATCCGCCGCACGCTGATTGAACGCTACGGCGAGAAGACGGTGATGGAGGGCGGCCTGCGCGTGGACATCGCGCTCGTGCCCAAGCTCCAGGCCACCGCCGAGCAGGCCGTGCGTGACGGCCTGGAGGCCGTGGACCGGCGCCAGGGCTACCGGGGCGCGCAGGGCAAGCTGGAGGAGGCGCAGTGGAAGCGCTACCGCGAGCTCATCGTCCAGCGCATCGAGGAGGCCGGCCGCCGGCAGAAGGACCAGGGCTACGTCGCGGACCTGGCGCCGCTCGCCCAGCCGCTCGCCGCCGCGGCTCCGGCGAAGACGCCCACCACGCAGGAGGTGGAAGGCGCCGAGGAGCAGCGCCCCGCCGCCCTGGCCGCGGACCCGGACTCGGAGGAAGAGGAGGCCCAGTCGCCGGAGCGTACACGCGCGGGTCAGGTCCTCCTCAAGCCGATGGAGGAGGGGCTGCGCCTCACCGGCTACGTCACGGAGGTGGACACGAAGCGCAACGTGGCGCGCGTGGACCTGGTGGGCCGCACCGCGGAGGTGTCCTTCGAGTCCGCCACCTGGGCGCGGCAGAAGGGCAAGAAGGCGCCCAAGGACATCTCGGACGTGTTCACGCCCGGGGAGCTGGTGTTCGTGCGCGTGCTCAAGGCCCCTCCGGCGCCGGCCTTCGTGGAGGCCTCGTTGGATCAGGTGCCCGTGGTGCAGGGCGGGCTCGTGGTCATCAACCCGGCCAACCGCAACGTGGTGGCCATGGTGGGCGGCTATGACGCGGAGCGCTCGTCGTTCAACCGCGCCACGCAGGCGAAGCGGCAGCCGGGTTCGTCGTTCAAGCCCTTCATCTACGGCGCGGCGCTGGCCAGTGGCCGCTTCACCCCGCTCTCCACGGTGAATGACGCGCCGGAGTCCATCCGCGACCCGTACACGGGCAAGACGTGGCGGCCCAAGAACTTCGACGGGCGCTTCGAGGGCCCCATGACGCTGCGCACGGCGCTGAGCAAGTCGAAGAACACGGTGTCCGTGCGGCTCATCGAGTCGATCACCCCCGCGACCGCCATCGACTTCGCGCGCCGGGCGGGCGTCCGCTCCGCGCTGCCGGAGAACCTCACGCTGGCCCTGGGCACCGGTGAGGTGACGATGCTGGAGGCCGTCAACGCGTACGCCACGCTCCAGGCCAACGGCCGCTACGCGGAGCCGCTGACGCTCCTGCGCGTGCGCGACGCGAAGGGCACGGTGCTGGAGGAGCACCAGCCGGCCTTCGAGGAGACGCTGCCTCCGGCGGTGGCGTACCTCACGACGTCGCTGATGCGCAGCGTGGTGGAGGACGGCTCGGCGCGCGCGGTGCGGGAGCTGAACCGGCCCGCCGCGGGCAAGACGGGCACCACCAACGAGTCCAAGGACACGTGGTTCAACGGCTACACGATGGACTGGGTGGCCAGCGCGTGGGTGGGCTTCGATGACAACTCGCCCCTGGGCAGCAGTGAGACGGGCGGCCGGGCCGCGCTGCCCATCTGGCTCAACTTCATGCGGGTGGCGGAGGAGGGCCTGCCCGCGCGCGACTTCGAGGTGCCGCCGGGTGTCACCCAGGTGCGCATCGACCCTGTCACCGGGCTGCTCGCGGGCAACGCCGTTCCGGGCCGGATGGAGCCCTACCTGGAGGGCACCCAGCCCACCGCCGAGGCCCCGCCGCCCGGACAGGTGACGCCGGACAACTACTTCCTGGAGGAAGGTGGCAAAAGGGGGCTGTGAGTCGCTCGCTCCTTCCGCTGGTCCTCGCGCTCGCGTTCGCCCTGCCCGCCTTCGCGGAGTCGGACGAAAGCGCGCCCCCCGCCTCCGCCCGGCTGGCCCTGGCCGTGGCCGACGCCATCCGCGGCGCCCCCGCGGAGGCGCCCGTGGCCCTCTCCCTGTCCGGAAGCTCTCCCGAGCTGCGCCGGGCGTTCGGGACGCTGCTCGCCGCCCGGCTCTCCGCGATGAACCTGGGGCCGGTGGTGCTGGACGCTCCGCCCGAGCGCGCCGAGGCCGCCGCCCGCGAACAGGGAGCCCGCTCGCTGGCGCGGCTCACGCTCGACGTGGAGGGCGGCGAGCTGGTGGCGCGGGGTGACGTGCTGGGCACGTGGGTGAACTTCTGGTCCGGCCGCACGCCCACGCGTCCGCCCAAGCCCGCCGCCGCCGTGGCCGAGGGCGTGGAGGCCGATGCCGCGGTGCTGGCGCTGGCGGCGGTGGGGACGCCGTCCTCGGGAGTGACCGGCCCGGGTCCACAGCAGCGGAGGCCGGTGCGCCTGCTGGGCGCGGTGTTCGCCAGGCTGGAGACGCCGCTGGGCGCGCTGGCGGCGGGGGACCTGGATGGTGATGGCCGCGATGAAGTGGCCGCGCTCACCGAGCACGAGGTGGTGGTGTTCGGCGCGGACGGTCGGGTGCTCGCGCGGCGGGAGCTGGAAGGGGCGGCGGCCACGGCGACGACGCGCGAGCCCTTCGGAGCGCTGGCGGTGCTGACGGGGCCGCCGCGGCTGGCGGCCTGGAGCACGCGGTATGCGCGCGGCGAGGTGCTGGTGCTGGACAAGGCGAAGGGGACGCTGCGTCCGTCGGGGACACTGGACGCCGCGCCGCTGGGGACGGCGGAGCGCGGGGCGTTCGTGCCGGGGCAGACGGTGTTCGCGCCGGAGGTCCGGCTGGCGGACGGACGGAGCCTCACGGTGCCCGCGCCCTTCGGCACGGCGAGCTTCGCGGCGCCGCGCATGTTGTTCGTGCACGCGGACAGCACGGCGTCGCTCTACACGCGTCCCGCGTCCGCGCCGCTGAAGGTGTCCGGGCTGGGCGCGGGCAGCACGCTGGGAGACCTGGATGGGGACGGGGTGCCGGAGCTGCTCACCACGTCACCGCAGCTCCAGCCGTCGCCGGACACGCTCCGGGTGCTGTCGTTGAGCTCCGACGCGCCGATGGCGCACGAGCCCCTGTGGCAGGGAGCGCTCCCGCCGGGCCGGGCGCTGTACGTGGTGACGGCGGACCTGGATGGCGACAAGCGCCGCGAAGTCGTCGTGGGTTCGTGGAAGCCGGACGGCACGAGCGAGCTGTTCCTCCTGCGCCAGGGTGCACCGTGATGAAGGCTCACAAGCGCCACGAAGTCCTGGTGAGGCAGACGAGCCATTCCGCTTCTCCTCGGCAGGGGCGCGGCGAAGCAGCGGCGGCGCAGAGGCATCGACAGGAGGGCACCGCGATGATCCGCTCCGCCCTCGCGGGCCTCGTGCTTTTGACCTCCACTCCGGCACTGGCTGCCAGCCGTCCGCGCTACGGCGGCGAGCTGCGGGTGGCGCACGCGGGGCCCCCTGAAATCGGTGAGCCCGCGCTCGCGGACACGCCCATGGAGGCCGCGCTGCTGGGCCTGCTGACGCGGTCCGTGTGCCGCGTGGATGCCAGCGGACAGGTGCACCCGACGTTGGCACGCGAGCTGTCGCGTCCCGTGCCGCAGGCCCTGCGCGTGGCGATGCCCTCCGCGGCCAGCGCGACCGCCATGGCCCGTGCGTGGACTCGGCTGTCCTCCACGGAGTCGCCGTCTCCGTACCGCGCGCTCCTGTATCCCCTGCGCGGCGATGGCCGTCAGGTGGCGTCCACGGGCGCCACGCTGGACCTGGCGCTGGCGTTTCCGTGGCCCGACCTGGAGCGCTCGCTGTGCCACCCTGCCCTCGCGACGCCGCCGTCGCCCACGTCGGGACCGTTCAGCGCCGCGGGCCGGGGCGTGCTGGAGGCCCAGGCCACCTGGCCCGAAGGTCGGCCGTACCTGGACCGGCTGGCGCTCACCGCCACGGATGAGCGGGGCCTCGCGCGGCTGTGGACCGCGCGGCAGGTGCAGGTGGCGCTGGGCACACCGCCCGACGACAACACCCTCACGGGCGCCGCGCTGTACGCGACCTATCTGGCGTACTCGCCCCGGAAGGTGCCCGTGGACTTCCGCCAGGCAGTGGAGAGCGCCATCGACCGCGAGGACCTCACGCGGCTGTTCGTGAGGGGCCCGGCGGTGCCCATGGCGAACCTGCTGCCGCCCGCGTTGATGCCCCAGGGGCCCAAGCCCCGGCCCAATGCACCGCCGGCGAGCGCGACCCGCAAGGTGACGCTCGTCTATGACGCCGCGCTGGCGGATCAACGCGCCGTGGCCGAGCGCATCCAGGTGAAGCTGCACGACCAGGGCTACACCGTCGCGCTGGAGCCCCAGGCGCGCGCCGCGCTGCGAAGCCGTCAGGCGAAGGGCGACTTCGAGCTGATGCTCAGCGCGTTCCTGCTCCCGCCCGTTCCCGGTCCCGCGCTGGCGGTGGTGTTGGAAGCCGGCGGCCGCCGCGACCTGCTCGGCGTGGAGCTGCCGCCCATCGGGGCCCTGATGGACGCCGGAGCCCGGGATGCGCGAAGCCGCGAACGGGCCCTGGCGCTCGCGCCCTCCGTGCCCCTCATCCCGCTGTACGCCCAGGGACTCGCCCTGCGCGCGGCGCCGGAGGTGACGGGGCTGGTGCTGGATGCCCAGGGCCTGCCCGTGCTCGAAGGCGCGTGGCTCGCCCCCGTCGAGGCTTCAGGCGGCGGAGGCCGGCCATGAGCCCTGCCTGCGTGGTTGCGCATGCAGTGCCCAGGGCCTGCCGTCGCGTGTGCTTCGGGAGGCGGAGGCCGGCCATGAGCCCCACCCACGCGGAAGCCCCCAGGAAGGACCGGCCCGCATGCGCCTGAGGGCCCGGCTCGCGCTCGCCTTCGCCCTGCTCGCGCTGGTGCCGCTGGCGGTCGTCGTTCCCCTGACGCTGACGCGCCTGCGCGACACGCTGTCGCGCGAACTCGACGCGCGCATGACCGCCGCCACCGCCTCCGCGCAGGAGTCCCTGGAGCGCTCCGCCGCCAACGCGCGCCGCGCCGTCGAGGAGCTGGTGGAGAGCCCCGCCATGGAGGACCTCGTGCGCGACGCGCGCACCGCCCCCCTGCGCGTCATCCAGGCCAACACCGCCGAGGGCCTGATGAAGAGCCGCGGCCTCACCGTGCTCACGCTCTTCGACCGCAACGGCACCGTGCTGTCCTCCGGCCACCTGCCCGCCCGGCGCGGCGACCCGGACCCCGCCCTCTTCGCCGTGACGAAGGAGAAGTCCTCCAGGCCCGTGCCCGTGCGCGTGGACGTGCGGGGTGACGCGGGCCTGCGCCAGGTCCCCGCGCTCGTCACCGCGCGCCCCGTGGACTACGGCGACGTGCGCCTGTGGGCCGTGGGCGGCGTGGTGCTGGACGACGGCCTGGCCCAGCACCTGGCCCGTCTCACCCAATCCGACGTGACGCTCCTGTCCGGCGGCACCCAGGTCGCGCACGCGGGCAGCGCCGCCCCGCCCACCGTGGAGCAGGTGCTGCCCCTGGGCAACGTGGCCTCCGTGCGCCTCACCTTCAGCCGCGCCGCCGCGCGCGAAGCCGAAGAGGGCGTCATGCGCGCGTTCCTCCTCCTCGCCGGCCTGGGCCTGGGCTTCGCCGCGCTCCTGGGCCTCCTGGTGTCGCGCTGGATGACGCGGCCCGTGGAGGCCCTCACCTCCGGCGCCCGCCGCGTGGCGGAAGGCGCGCTGGACGTCCAGGTGACGGCCCGCGCCACCGGCGAGGTGGGCGAGCTCGTCCGGACGTTCAACCACATGACGTCCGAGCTGAAGAACACCACCGAGCGGCTGATGGCCACCGAGCGCATCGCCGCGTGGCAGGAGGTCGCCCGGCGGCTGGCGCACGAAATCAAGAACCCCCTCACCCCCATCCGCATGTCGCTGGAGACGCTGCTGGCCGCGCACGAGGCGCGCCACCCCAGCTTCCCCACCCTCTTCAAGGAGAGCGCGGGCGTGGTGCTGGAGGAGGTGGAGCGGCTGCGGCGCATCGTGGACGAGTTCAGCCGCTTCGCGCGCCTGCCCAAGCCCCAGCTCGCCCCGGTGGACCTGGGCGAGCTGGCCCAGGGCGTCCTGTCGCTGTACGCCGCGCCCCCCGAAGGCATCCAGCTGGTGCCCGCGCTCCAGACGGGCGTGGTGGCCCGCGCGGACCGCGACCAGCTCACCCAGGTGCTCGTCAACCTAGTGAAGAACGCGGAAGAAGCCATGACGGGCAAGGGCGGCGTGCTGCGCGTGCGCGTGAAGGGCACCGACGCGGACGCCATCATCGAGGTGGAGGACGAAGGCCCCGGCATCCCCCTGGAGCACCGCGCCCGCATCTTCGAGCCCTACTTCACCACCAAGGACGGAGGCACCGGCCTGGGGCTCGCCATCGCCGCGCGCATCCTCCAGGAGCACGGCGGCCGCCTGGAGGTGGGCGGAGAGCCGGGCCAGGGCGCCCGCTTCAGCGTCGTGCTCCCCCGCGCGAGCTGACGGACGAAGGCCCCAAGCAAGAAGGCCCGGCACCTCGTGGAAGAGGTCCCGGGCCTTCGGGCACCAAACGGTGGCGCGCGGCCGTCAGTCCTTGACGGGCGTCGCCTTGAGGGCGGCCTTGCCCTCCTTCACGTAGACCTGGAAGCGCACCGTCTTGCACGCGTACTTCGTGACGAGCTGCTCCTTGTTCTTGCGCAGCTTCTGCACGAACTTGTCGTACGTCAGGCCGTCCGCCTGCTCACCGCAGCGCTCACGCGTGGTGACGAACTCGCGGAAGACGTCCTGGAAGTGCTGCTCCTCCGACAGCGCCGCCGCCGCCGCGCCGTTGCTGCCCGGCATGGGCAGCGGCACCGCGTTGGAGCGCGGAGCCGGCATCGGGATGGCCTCCGACGTGGGCCGGGTGCTGGCCTGGAGCAGCTCGCGCGGAATCGCCGCCACGCGCGTCGTCTCCGGGGACTCCGGATCGGAGGACTGCGCCGCCGCCAGCGCGAACGGATTGGCCGCCTGCTGGAGCGAGTACGCCGCCGTGGGCTGATCCTCGAAGGCGAACGCGGCGTGACGCGGCGCCGCCGGGGCAATGGGCTCGGCCGGGTGCTCGAAGGGCATCGCGCCCCCCTGTGCGTACGCCGGAGGCGGCGCGAACGGCTCCGCGGCCGGCGGCGGATAGGCCGCGGGCGGAGACGGGAACGGGAACGACTCCACCCCGGCGAACGGATCCGCCAGCGGCGCGGCGGCCGGAGGCGGCGCCCCGAACGGCGACGGCGCGGCGGCATGGGGAGGAGGCATCGCGAACGGATCCGCCAGCGCCGCGGCGGCCTGGGGAGGAGGCATCGCGAACGGATCCGCGGCCGGAGCCGGGGTGCCCGGGAAGGGGAACGCGTCCGCGCCCGAGAACGGATCCGCGGGAGCAGCGGCCGAGGCGAACGGGTTGGACAAGGGCTCCGCGTGCGCGGCCGACCCGAACGGGTTGGACAGGGGCTCCGCGGGAGCGCTCGACCCGAACAAATCACCGGCCACGGGCGCCACGGCGGCAGGAGCCGGCGGCGACGTGTTGGCCACGGGCTGCGCGGCGGGCGCGGACTGCTGCGCGGCCATCGCCGCACCCCAGCCCAGCGTGTCCGAACCGCCCGACACGGACTCCTCTTCGGAGGCCTTCTTGCCCCCGCCCATCAGCGCCGTCCACACCAGGCTCAGCACGAACAGGCCCGCGAGCGCGAGCAGCGCGGTGTGCTGGTACGCGGCCAGCGGAGCCAGCGTCGCCGCCGTGCCCGCGAGGACCAGGACTTCATACGGCGTGCCCGCCAGCGCCTGGCGCGAGCCCACGAACAGCGGCGCCTGGCCGCCCATCGCGTCGCCACGGGTGAAGACGGGCAGCTGCACCGGGCCCAGCGCCTGGAGCGAACCCGACTCCAGCACCGTGTCCTTCGCACCCGCCGTCAGCCGGGGCAGCGCGCCCTCCAGCCGCGCCTTCTCCGCGCCCACGCCGCCCACCACCTTGTCGCCCTGCACGAGCCCCACCGCAGCCGCGCCGGACGCATCCAGCGCGCCCTGCAGCGCGGCATCCGCGGCCAGGGGCGCGCCCACCACCAGCGTCACCGCCGGAGCAGGAGTCCCCTCACCGCCCCACGCGAGCGGCACGGACGCGAACACGTGCGGCGCCCCGAAGGCGTCCACCACGGACGTGCCCGCCTTGGCGAGCGCCGCGACATCCAGCGCCGCGGTGTCCGAGGAAGGCTCGGCGCCCGCGCGCGCGTGGAAGACCGCGTCGCCGGCCACCACCGCCACCACCGCGCCCTGGAGCTCCTGGGGCAGACCGGCTTCCGCGGCGGTGCGCAGCGCGCCGAAGCGCTCCGCGGTGAGCGGCAGCAGCCCGGCCGGCTCCTCCGCGTCCTTCGCGCCGTAGCGGTCGCGCGGAGACTTCGGCGCGGGCGCGGGCGTCAGCGCGCGCACGGCGGCGGCCACCTGGGGGCTGCCGGCGAGCTTCAGCGCCAGGGATTGCACTTCCGCGCGGCGTGCATCCACGCGACGCGCGACCTCGCCGGTGCCCGACGCGGCCTGGAGTGACGCACCTTCCACCGCGCGAGCACCCTGAGGCGCCGACAGCGTCGGGAGGTGAGCCAGGCCCAGTCCGAGGACCAGGAGTGCGAACAGCAGGAACTTGAGGCGGACCATCGCCGTCCTTTAGCCCAGGGGTGAGGGGTCCGCTTATAGCGTCCACCGTTCGACCCCAGCAAGGAACTGGCCCGAAGGAACCCGGGGGCCGGATGCCTGGCTGGCATCCGGAATTCCCGGGCCCTTCGGTCTGTCACGCCCGCTACGGCCGGTCGCCTAGTAGTTCGTCGCGTCCGCGTTGAGGTCGAACGGCATGCCGCTGTTCCCCATGCCCTGGCGACGGCGCTCCACCGCGCGCTTGACGGCCCTCTCCAGCCGGTCACGCGTTGCGTCGATGGCCTGGAACAGCGTCTCCGACGTCTCCGTCACGTGCACGGCTTCCAGGCCGGGCATGCGCACCGTCACCCGGCACTCCTTGTCCACGCCTCCCTTGGGCCCGTTGATGTCCACGAGCGCGATTTCGATCTCCGACGCCTCGTCCTCGGCGAACCGTTCGATATGCGCCACCAGATGCGTGTCCACGTACTGCTTCAGGTTGTCCGTCAGCCCCAGATGCACTCCCCGCAGCTGCACCTTCATGGATTCACCTCCGGGCACAAACATGGGCAGTCCCCCGCCCGCCCGTGAGGGGCTGTCGCAAGCCTTCCCGCCTGCCCTCCCCCGAAGCAGCCAGCCGGACGTCACCGCGCCCGGGACGCGTTGGACGAATCCCGCGCGGCACCGGGTTGCTCTAGTCGCATGGATGGCGAGCGAATCAAGGTCCTGCTGGTAGAGGACGACGGGGACAGCCGCGAGCTCCTGGCGGAGCTCCTGGAGGACGACTTCGAGGTCACCACCGCGTCGGACGGGGTGGCGGGCCTGAAGGCGTTCGAGGCCACGCACCCCGACGTCGTCGTGACGGATGAATCCCTGCCCGGAATGAACGGCACGGAGCTGGCGCAGCAGGTGAAGGAGCGCGAGCCCAGGGCCCGCGTCGTCCTGGTCTCCGGCTACGCGCAGGTGGAGGGCGCGGACTACTGCGATGCCGTGTTGCGCAAGCCCATCGACGTGGAGCGCCTGAGCCGCATGGTGGGCGAGCTGGGAGACGCGGCGCGGCACTGACGGAAATTCGCGCGGCGCACAGCCTGCCATCCGCGCGAGCCGTTCCTAACATTCCAGCCATCGCCCAGGAGGGCCCCATGAGGTACTGCGCACGGTGTGGCTCGGAGTATCAAGACAGTGTCGTGGACTGCACGGATTGCCCCAACCACCCACCGCTCGTGTCCGCCGAGGAGATGCACGAGCGGGGGCTGCCCCTGCCCCATGAGCTGGATCAACGCCGCTTCGTGAGGGCGGGCGTCGCGGACGATCCCGTGACAGCCCAGGTCTTCGTGGACGTGCTGGAGGAGCACCGCATCCCGCTCATCGTGCGCCCCGGCCGCTCGGGCGTGGTGGACGAGCTGACCACGGGCAACCTGCTGCCCTGGTGGGAGCTGCTGGTGCCGGACACCGAGCAGGCCCGCGCCGCCCTGCTCCTGGAGGAGGAGAAGATCGAGGCACGCACCTACGCGGACGAGGCCGGCCGCGCGGCGGAGGAAGAGGAGCTCGAGGACGAGCGGGCGCGCCAGGCGTCGGCCGACAACAGCGCGCCCCCGGCGAACTAGCGGCCTGCTGCGCTCAGGGCGTGCCCACGTCCGCGCTGCCTTGGGTGGGCGCGGGCTGGGACGCGAGCGTGGCGGGCGGACGCCGGGCCTCGAAGAGGCTCACGCCCGTCACCCGCCACTTGTCGTAGCGCGCGTTGCGGGCGAGGAACGTCTCCAGGTCCTCGTCCACCACGCGGTTGTAGCCGCCCCTGGACGCGTGGCGCAGGTACGTGCGCTTCTTCTTCTGCACCACGAAGCCCAGGTGGGTGATGCGCGTGGCCTTCAGCGGCAGGTCCTCGCGCATCACGACGAGGATGGTGCCGGAGTCCACGCCTCGCGCGTGCTCGAGCACCTTGTCCAACGGAATCATGTCCAGGGTGAAGGTGCCCACGGGCTGGCGCTCGCGGGGCAATTGCAGCGCCATGGACGACTTCGACTGCCAGGTGTGCGCGGTGAGCGTCTTGGTGACGGAGACGGTGTCCGCCTTCGCGTACTTGCGCGTCACGTCCACCAGCAGGCCCTTCTTGATGTTGTTGGGCAGCCACTGCGCTTCCATCAGGTGGTTGCGGTCCTCGTAGGTGGGCGTGCTCGCGTAGCGGATCCGCTCCAGCAGCGCCGGCACCTCCGGCTCGCCCTTCGCCAGGCCCAGGGCCAGCGTCTCCTCCACGAAGGTGAGGCAGTCCACCGCGTCCAGGCGGAAGGTGGGGTCGGGGTCCACGCCCTGCCCTTCGCCCAGCGGCGACAGGACATAGGGCGTGTTGAGGAACTTCTCGCTCATGCCCAGGAGGCGCTCCGCCAGCGGGGACCCGGCCTTGTCGGCGATGAGGGCCGCGCGCTGCTCGGGCGTGAGCGCGCTCCAGCCGTTCTCCCGCACGGGCGGAGCCACCGGGGCGGCCGGATTCGTGGGCGCGGTGAGCGACGCGGGCACCGCGCGCGCCGGGGGCACGGCCGGCGGGGCCGGGTTCTTCGCGGGAGCCTGGGACAGCAGCGCGAGCGCGCAGACACCCCACGCGCTCACTGCGCCACCCCGGCCTTGCGCAGGATGGCCTTGCGCCGGTCGTCCGCGAGCTGGAGCGTCTCCAGCTCCTTCTCGTAGACAAGCTTCTCCTCGCCCTTGGCGTTCCACGACGCGAGCACCAGCCAGTCCAGCGACGCGGCATCGCCGCCCTGGTGCAGCAGGCGGGCGGCGGTGGCGGCCAGGGTGCGGTCCGCGTCCTTCAGGAGCGGCGACAGCACGGGGCTGGCCTTCTTCGCCGGCACGCCCTCGAAGAGCACCAGCCCCTGGCGGCGCACGAACTTGTCCGTGTTGCCCAAAAGCTTCTGCGCGAAGGCGAAGCCCTCCGGGGCGCCCAGCCGGCACAGGCCCCGGGCCGCGGCGAAGCGCGTGCTCTCCGAGTCGCTGTCCAGGTACGCCTTGAGCGCGGCCTTCTGCTTCGCGTCACCGGTCGCGCCCGCGGCCTCCAGCAGCGCCGCGCGGACCTCCAGCTCCGGCTCGTCCTTCGCGGCGGCCATCAGCGGCTTGCCCATCTTCGGGTTCTTGGACGCCCCCAGGGCCCGCGCGGCCTCGCGGCGCACGCCGCTGCTCTTGTCCTGGAGCAGCGGCAGCACGGCGGCGGTGTTGCGGCTGCCCAGCCGGGCCAGCCCCTGCGCCGCGTACATGCGCACGGTGCTGTCGCCGTCCGACGCCAGCTTCACCAGCGTGGCCTCACCCGTGCGCGCGCCCAGCGACGCCAGCAGCGCCACGAGGTTGCGGCGGGTGCGCTCCTCGTAGGTGGTGCGCAGCAGTGGGCCAATCTCCTCGGCAGCGTAGGCCTCCTCGCGCAGGAAGCGCAGGCGCGACGTGGCGGGGGGCACGGCGGCGCCGTTGGCCACCTGGGCGAGCACGGTGTCCGCCTCCGCGCGGCTCTGGGCCTTCTTGGACGCGGCCCCAGGGCCAGCGAGGCCGGTCAGGGGCAACAGCAGCACGACGAGCAGGGCACGGACGGACAGTGGACGCACAGGGGCGGAACGATGGCAAGCACGGCACCCGCCGTCAAAGTCCACCCCTCCCGCC